>JBBRLC010000235.1:0-3521 GCA_038231595.1 Candidatus Nanopelagicales bacterium
CCCCGCGGCACCTGTGAAGGTGCTCGCTCAGTTACGAGATGCATTGGCAGAACGAGGGTTTGAACGATTCACTGACGCGATCGGATACGCGCACCGCGAGCCTGAGCCGATAGCGGGACCCGGCGGCGTGGTCAGCGTCGCACGCTACGGCAGCGATGGAACGTGGGACACGGTCGCTGGCGCGGACACCGAATTCGAATCCGGTGTTGAGGGATGAATGAATCGGCGACGCGTAAATCGGTACCGCTGATCCGGGGTCCAATCGCGGTGGCGCTTGACGCTCCCGACCTCGAGACAGTCGGCGTGTGGGCGAAGGCAACCGGTCCGTTGGTCTCGACGATGAAGGTCGGACTGGAGGTCTACCTGCGCGACGGCGCCGATGCCGTACGGCTTGCCCGCGAATCAAGCGGCGGATGCGACATCTTCTTGGATCTCAAACTGCACGACATCCCGCACACGGTCGCGGGCGCGGCACGCTCCGTTGCGGGTCTTAGGCCACGATTTCTTACCGTCCATGCTATGGGCGGCCCAGCGATGATCGAAGCGGCCGCCGCGGAACTACCCGACACGCTGATCACTGCGGTAACGGTGCTGACCTCGCTGTCCGCAACCGATCTGGACGCGATCGGTCTGCGTGGTCCGGCCGACGTTGCAGTACGGCGCCTGGCGGTGATGGCGGTACAGTCCGGCGCTCGCGCGTTGGTGTGCTCGCCCCAGGAAGTCGCAGCGGTGCGAGCTGAAGTCGGACCCGACGTCGTCCTCGTCACTCCGGGAGTGAGGCCATTCGGATCGAGCGTCGGCGACCAGGCTCGAGTCGCGACTCCGTTCGCCGCTTTGGCCGCGGGGGCCGACCTGCTCGTGATCGGACGACCCATCACAGCCGCGTCAGATCCCGCGCTCGCGGTTCGCGAGATTTGCGAGCAACTCGACCAAGAATCTATGGGCGGATTGATCGAGAGCCCAGGTAGTCGCTAGGTTCACCGCGCCAGCCAATCTACTTACCTCGGAGGACGTCGCCGTGGCTCTGCCAGCCCTCACGCCAGAACAACGGGCCGCCGCGCTGATAAAAGCGGCCGAGGCGCGTGCTGTTCGCGCCAAGGTTCGCAACCGCCTCAAGCATTCCGGTGCGTCACTGTCGCAGGTCATGGCCGATGGGCAAATTGATGACGCCGACGGACGCATCGTCGGAAAGATGCGGGTATCGGCGCTGTTGGAGTCGATGCCAGGGGTTGGCAAGGTGCGCGCTCGCCAAATCATGGAGCGGATCGGCATCGCGGAAAATCGACGAGTCCGCGGTTTGGGAACTCACCAGATTGCAGCGCTGACCCAAGAGTTCGAACCACATCTCGTGTCTTAGTGGTCGCGATGGCCACGTTGGTGGTGCTATCCGGACCAAGCGGAGTGGGCAAGAGCACCGTGGTCCACGCCGTTCGCGATTTGGTCCCCGAGATTTGGATCTCGGTGTCGGCCACGACGCGGGCTCCTCGTCCCGGTGAGATCGATGGCATCCACTACAACTTCGTGTCCGAGGACACCTTTGCCCACTTGGTCGCCACCGGAGGGCTGTTGGAGTGGGCCGAGTTCGCGGGTCACTCCTATGGCACACCGCGCGGACCCGTACTCGCGAAGTTGGCCGAAGGAACCCCGGTGCTGCTGGAGATCGAGTTGCAGGGAGCACGGCAAATCCGCGCGGCGATGCCCGAAGCGGTGTTGGTGTTCCTGAAACCGCCCACGTGGGCCGATCTGGTAGAGCGACTCGAGGGGCGGGGGACCGAAAACCCCGAGGTAGTCGAGCGGCGCTTGGCCCGCGCTGAGGTGGAATTGGCCGCTGCGCGAGAGTTTGACGTCACGGTCGTGAACTCCTCGGTCCAAGAAGCGGCCGATCAGTTGGTACGCTTGTCCGGTCTGCGCCAGTAGAGCGAACAGAATCCCAGCGACGAGGAGCACCTGACGTGTCAGGCATTGCCGCCCAGCCCGAGGGCATCACCAACCCCTCCATTGACGAACTCCTCGAAGCGACCGACTCCAAATACGCCTTAGTGATCTACGCCTCAAAGCGAGCCCTCCAGATCAACTCGTACTACTCAAGCCTGTCCGAGGGACTGCTGGAGTACGTCGGTCCGCTCGTTGAAACTCACGTGCAGGAGAAGCCGCTGTCGATCGCCTTGCGAGAGATCAACAGTGGGCTGTTGTCCTCGGTTCCCGATGACGGCACCGCACCTGAGCCGGTAGCGGTCAGCAGCCTCGATCCGTTCGACGGCCCGCTCGGCTAATCAGTGACCCCATGAGCCAACGCGTCGTTCTCGGTGTTGGTGTTGGAATCGCGGCGTACAAAGTCGCTCACTTGTTGCGGCTCCTGACCGAATCGGGACTTGATGTACGCGTCGTTCCGACTCGAGCCGCGTTGAATTTTGTCGGCAAACCCACGTGGGAAGCGTTGTCAGGACACCGCGTCAGTGCCGAGGTGTGGGACGACGTCCACGATGTGCCGCACGTTCGAATCGGCCAAGAAGCCGATTTGGTCATTGTCGCGCCGGCTACGGCCGACGTCATCGCCAAGGCAGCGCACGGCTTGGCCGACGACTTGCTGACCAACACCTTGTTGACGACTCGCGCACCCGTGATTTTCGCGCCAGCGATGCATACCGAGATGTGGGAACACCCGGCCACCGTGGAGAACGTCGCGACTCTTCGGCGACGCGGCATCCGCGTCCTGGACCCCGGCATAGGTCGACTCACGGGGTCCGATTCCGGAGCGGGACGGTTGCCAGAACCCGAAGAGTTGGCCCGGGTAGTTCATCGCGTCCTCGCTCGCCGCGCAGCGGGTTTTGGGGGGTTGCTAGACCTCGAGGGGCGACGAGTCGTCGTCTCCGCCGGGGGAACCCGTGAACCGATCGACCCGGTGCGATATCTCGGCAATCGTTCGAGCGGGCGCCAGGGCTATGCGTTAGCCGTGACGGCGCTGGCGCGAGGCGCCGAGGTCGTGTTGATTTCGGCCAATGTGTCATTGCCGGACCCGGCGGGCGCCAAGGTCGTACGAGTTGGCACCGCCGAAGAATTGCGTGTCGCGGTCCTCGAACACTCCAGTGACGCAGACGCGATCGTGATGGCGGCCGCCGTCGCAGACTTCCGACCCTCGACGTACGTTGGTACCAAGATCAAGAAGTCCGGCGATCCAACTACGGAAGCGGCGACGAACATCAAGCTCGAGCGAACAAATGATGTCCTCGCCGATCTTGTCGCGCGCCGCCGCGGCTCGCATGGCGACATCGCACATGGCCACGGCGCACAGGTCGGAGGGCACGAGGCAGCGCAAATCATCGTCGGATTCGCGGCCGAAACCGGCGATGCCCATGGGTCCGTCCTCGATCACGGCCGGGTGAAGCTAACCACCAAGGGTTGCGATCTCATGGTCATCAACGAAGTGGGGATCGATCGGGGCTTCGAGCAGCCGGACAACGAGGCGGTTCTCGTGGCCGCCGACGGGACAAGTGTGACAATCGCATTGAGCTCCAAGGAAG
>JBBRLC010000236.1:0-3487 GCA_038231595.1 Candidatus Nanopelagicales bacterium
CCGCCGGTATCAACCAGGCGATCTGTCCGCCGTACTCCGAGGAAAACATCCGCGACCATCCGGTTTCGCCCCACCTGCCGGTGCCGCCCCCGCCACCCCCGGGAGTGACGCTGCCGGTCTCACTACCGGTGAGACGGCCCAATCCGTTGTAGCCCAAAATCAATTCAATGATGCTGTTGTTCTGCGATCCGCCGATATAGGGACGATCGCTGGTCGGAATCAAGGTGACAATGAGAACCCACCAGCCGCTGGAGACGACCAGAGCAACCCAGGCGAGAAGTAACTGCCAGATGCGTCGGCGAACGGGTGTGTTAGCGATGACAAGATAAACAAGTGCGAAGACGGGCACAATCACAAACGCCTGCATCATTTTGGTGAGAAAACCGAAACCAACGAATGTTGCCGCGAGTACCAGCCACCCCGTCGACACTTTCTCGATCGCGTGCATCATCGCGTACGCCGCGAGGACGAGGAGCAACACCAGCAAGGCATCGGGGTTGTTGAATCGAAACATCAACGTCGCGATCGGCGTCAACGCCAGAACGGCACCCGCGATGAGTCCCGCCGATGGGTTCAAGGCGCGACGTACGGCGAGATACAAGACGCCGACGGAAGCGACACCTTCAAGCGCTTGGGGAATCAGGATGCTCCACGAATTGACTCCAAAAATACGGGCGGATATTTCCATCACCCACAGAGACGCGGGTGGCTTGTCCACGGTGATGAGGTTCGACGAGTCAAACGAACCTAAGAAGAACGCTTTCCAACTTTGGCTGCCGGCTTGGACGGCGGCCGAATAGAACGAGTTCGCCCAACCGCTCTGGCCGAGATTCCATAAGTAGAGCGCAGCAGTGAGTCCGAGCAATGCGATGAGGCCCGGCCGAACCCATACGGGATCTGTCTCTCGGCCGCGGAAGATCCGGCGCCCCAACGTTCGAGGCACGTCGACGTGAGACGCGGGCAGCGGCAGCAAATCTTCAGGCCGCGGAGACAATTGTGGCGCGACGGCGTCGGGCAAAGTCGTAGTCATGATGTTGTCCTCGTGGCGAGTTGGGTGGGGTTGGTGGATGGTGCAGTTGTTTGACGAAAGATCCACGCGCGGAACAGCAGGAATCTGATGACGGTGGCTGTGACGTTGGCGCTAACGAGGACCGCTATCTCCAGAGTCCGACTCGCCGCCGGTGTGAGAGCACCGAGAAGGACAAGCGACAGCGACGTCACAAACAGGCCGACGAAAAAGACGAGTAAGCCCTGGGCTTGGTGACGAAGTAGATGAGATCGACCGCGTACGCCGAATGTCATTCGTCTGTTGGCCGCGGTGTTTGCCAGAGCGGTGACAAGAAGTGCGAAAGCGTTAGCCAATAGTGCCGGAATGATTCCCCGAAGTAACAGGAAAATGAGCAGATAGGCAACCGTACTGACCACCCCCACGGCAGCGAAGCGCCCCAGTTGAGCGACAAGCCCGGGTGGCGAGTCAACGCCGGCTTCGGCAGCACGAGAGCACGAGAGTGACGCGAGCGGGAGCCGACCGGTTGCGAGCGCTCGCCCCAGGCGAACTATCCCTTTGAGGTCTGCGACTACGGTGGGCACAATGTCGACTCGTGAGTCGGGGTCATCCACCCAATCGACTGGCACTTCATGGATTCGAAGCCCAGAGCGCTCGGCGATTACCAGTAACTCAGTGTCGAAAAACCAACCTGTGTCCTCCACCAAGGGGAGAAGTTCGCGCGCACGGTCTGTGCGAATCGCCTTGAAGCCGCATTGCGCATCGCTGAATCGCGTCGACAAGGTCGTACGCAGGATCAAGTTGTAGCAGCGCGAGATGACTTCGCGTTTAGTCCCTCGAGTGACGTGCGAGGAGCGACTCAGTCGACTCCCAATTGCGACGTCGCTATGACCTGAAATCAGCGGAGCAACAAGCGGCAAAAGCGCGGCGAGGTCCGTCGACAGATCCACGTCCATGTACGCGACGACGGTTGCGTCGCTGCTGGACCAGACCTGCTGAAGCGCGCGACCACGGCCCTTGGCATCGAGGTGTACCCCGCGCACCTCGGGGATGGTCGCCTCAAGACTTTGGGCGATTACCCATGTGCGGTCCGTGCTGGCGTTGTCGGCAATCGTGATGCGAAACGAGAAGGGGAAGGATGCGACAAGGTAGGCATGCAGCCGTGTCACGCTTGCAACAAGTGTTGCTTCCTCCTGAAACACTGGGATCACGATCTCGACATCAGGCCCGACCGGGCTCACTGATGTGTGGCTGGCGTGAGTGTGGAGACCGAGATGCGGCGGCTCTGATTGGATCTTCATGACCGGGAGAATGACCGCGCGTTCTGCAAGCGAACTGGGACCCGCCTGGGAGTTTGTTGTGAGAGCGGAGCTCGAAAAAGAGGCACACGGGGGCCCGGGTTGTCTGCCAGCCAATTCACAGCCGACTTACAGGTTTCCCGCATCCAGAACGGCAACACTGGCCCCATCAGAAAGAACCCAGCACGAAGACGGCCCGTCAGGCCGCGGCCACCGAGAAGCAATCCGAATCGCGACGAGAGATCTGAGGATCGATGAGCGCCCAACCGGGATCTGCGCCCGAGGCACGACTGATGGTTGTGGACGATGAGCCCAACATCGTGGAACTGCTGTCGGCGAGCCTGAGGTTTGCTGGTTTCGAAGTCGAGTCCGCGACCACCGGGGTCGAGGCGTTGGCGCGAGCTCGCGAGTACCGACCCGATCTGCTCGTCCTCGACGTCATGATGCCCGCGATGGACGGCTTCGATGTCGTACGCCGATTGCGTGACGAAGGACTCCGGTTTCCAGTGCTGTTCTTGACTGCGCGCGATTCAACCGAAGACAAGATCACCGGCCTCACCCTCGGCGGCGACGACTACGTCACGAAGCCATTTAGTTTGGCCGAGGTTATTGCTCGGATTCGGACCATTCTGCGGCGCATCGATCGTGGTGGATCGCCTGACGTGGGTTCGACCTTGAAATTTGCCGACATCGAACTCGACGACGATGTGCACGAGGTGTACAAGAGCGGCGAGTCGATATCGCTGTCGCCTACGGAGTTCAAGCTGCTGAGGTTCTTCATGGAGAACCCCACCCGCGTCCTGTCCAAAGCTCAAATTCTCGATCAGGTCTGGCACTACGACTTCGGTGGGGACGCCAACGTGGTCGAGTCCTACATCTCCTACTTGCGCCGCAAAATCGATACCACCGAGCCACGGTTACTGCATACAGTTCGCGGAGTGGGCTACGTATTGCGGGTGCCGCGCTCGTGACAATCGGGACCGATTCCCCAACCGAAGAAGAGGCGGAAACCCTAGAACCCCAGCGGGTTCGAGGAATTCGTGCGCGGATGGCCGCGACTCCACTGCGCGTTCGGCTCGTGATTCTGTTGGTTGCCTTGGTGACCGTCGCTTTGACTGCCGCCGGGTTCGCAGCAAACGCCGCGCTTCGCGGGTATCTCGTTGATCGGATCGACAACCAACTC
>JBBRLC010000237.1:0-3480 GCA_038231595.1 Candidatus Nanopelagicales bacterium
CGTGTCGGTGATGACGACGCCGACATTGACCCCACTGCGCGCGAGGATGGCAGTGCGGATCAATGCTGCCGAACGGTCCGGATCCTCCGGGAGGAGTACGAGCGTGTTGGGATCGGTGTTGCTGGCGTCGACCCCGGCGGCCGCCAGGACGAATCCGTGCCGCGTTTGCACGATCTGGGTAGGCGGCTGTCCCTGGCCGGGCACCCGCGAGGCAACAATGCGAGTGGTTTCGGCGGCGATGACGGTGTCACGGTCGGCGTCGAGAATCACGCGCCCCTCCGCCTTGCTGACAATCTTGCTGGTGATCACCACGACGTCCCCCGCAGCGAGGCCATGAGATCCGTCGGCCCACAACAGTCGTTCCACCTGTTTGAGCAACAGTGCGGCCACATCGTCACCTGGTCTGATTTCAGGCAGGCCAAGGATTGGACGAATCTCCAATGCAGTTGGCGGCTCGGACGTCACGACGCGGAGAGGTGTTGCGACGACCCGATGATCGCGCTGGCGAGATCCAGGGCGCCGTCGGCGATCCGAGTGCTTGCCTCGACGTCCGTCATGAGTAAGGGCATCGACCGAACGGCGATGCCGGACGCCTCAAGTGCGCCGAGGGCCGGATCACCTCCCTGCATTACGGCGTCGGCATCATCAATCAGCCAGCCGTCGAGAATTCCACCACCATCGCCACCAGCAGGGATTCTGGTGGTCCTCGCGCCGTAGTGCGCAGCAACAGCGGTCGCGGAAGTGTCGACGCCGATCGCAGCGAGACACGCGTCAGCCATACCCCGTACGGGCGCATTGCCGATGATGGGGGAGACGCCGACAACTGGGGCTGCCGTTCGCCGTAGTGCGTCGCGAATCCCCGGTACGCCGAGGATTGCGCCGATCGACACGACGGGATTGGACGGTGGCAACAGGACGACGTCCGCCGTGTCGATCGCGTCAATGACACCGGGTGCCGGTTTCGCATCTTCGATACCGACGGCGACGAAGCCATGCGCGCGCAGCATTGCGCGATGGCGTATCCACCACTCCTGAAAATGAATCGCTTCGGTGCCGCCTCCCTCGCTATCGACGACGACGTGGGTTTCGACGCGCTGATCAGACATGGGCAGCAGGCGTACGCCTGGTTTCCACCGTTGACACAAGACGTCGGTGGCATAGGACAGGGAATGGCCCGCCGTAAGCAGCGAGGTGCGAACAAGGTGAGTCGCTAAGTCTCGATCGCCCAGTCCGAACCAGTCCGGACCTTGCCCGTACGCCGTCAACTCGTCCTTCACCACGAACGATTCGTCGTCGCGGCCCCATCCGCGTTCGGCGGAGATGCCGTCGCCGAGGGTGTACATCACGGTGTCGAGGTCGGGGCAGATCTTGACGCCGTAGAGCCAGATGTCATCGCCGGTGTTACCAATCACGGTGATCTCCGCGTTCGGTCGAGCCGCTTTGAGTCCGACCAGGAATCGCGCCGCCCCGATTCCGCCGGCCAACACCGTGATCCGCTCAGGTGCACCCACGATCTATTTCGCCTTGACCAGATCGGCGACTCGAGGAGCCATGGCTTCAGCGAGCGCTCTAAGACCCGAAAGCGGGCGCACCATCACGGTCAACTCCGACACGTTGCCTGTGTCGTCGAAGCGGAGGAGATCAAGCCCTTGAACCTGTCTCCCTTCGACCGAAGCGGTGAAAACGAGAGCGACCGCATCGTCGTTGGTGAGTTCATCGATGTATTCAAAGTTTTCACACACTTCGAGGACATTTCTCAAGACGTGCGCGACGGCATCGCGGCCAACAAAGGGCGCAAAGGCGACGGGGCTGTTGAGCTGTACGTCCGGTGCAAGCAAGGCCAGCAGAGCCGTTTCGTCACGTTGCTCGACTGCGGTACGGAACGAATGGGTCATACGTGAACACTAGGCCGCCACCGAGTCGTGCTGCCTCGCGCTACCCCGAATCGTCGCCGATGCTCCCCGGTGAAGTCATGATGGCGACCGGTTCACATGGGCGGTCAGGACGTGATGATCCTCAACGGCGATCCGCACTACCAACTGTCGCCGGCGGCGTCTCCTTTCGTCAGTTGTGAGGATCAAACAGAAGTTGATTTCTTCTGGGACCGGATATGCAACGGTGGAGAACCGGGTCTATGTGGTTGGTTGGTGGATCAGTTCGGGTGGTCATGGCAAATCGTCCCGACGGCCCTGGGTCGGCTGTTGGGCGATCCGGATCCCGAGCGTTCTACCTGTTCCATGCAGGCGATGCTTCAGATGACCATGATCGTTATTTATGGCGAGTGCAGAGGTCGTTGACCGCGACGAGGTGACGTGAAGGTCTGCGTAGGGTGGAGCTATGGCTTCGACGCGCGACCGGTCGCTCAACGTGGCGCCGACGCATGGCCAAATCAGTCGGGCGATCGCAAGGGCCGACCGTGGAGTTGCCCTCGACCCAAGCGAACTCCACTCCCTTCTTCATGCACGCGATGGGGGGCTGGACCGACTCCTTGAAATCGCCGGTCGGCTCCGCGATCAGGGGCTGGAGACTGCCGGGCGACCGGGAATCATCACCTACTCGCGCAAGGTTTTCATCCCGCTGACGCGGTTATGCCGGGATCGCTGCCACTACTGCACATTCGCCACTGATCCGGCCGATCTGCGCGCATCCGGGCACGACCTGTTCCTGTCGCCTGACGACGTGCTGGACATTGCTTCTCGCGGGGCGGCACTGGGCTGCAAGGAGGCGCTGTTCACCCTCGGCGATCGGCCAGAGCAGCGCTGGCCTGCGGCTCGCGAATGGCTGGACGAACACGGCTATGACGACACGTTGTCCTACCTACGCGCGATGGCGATCCGCGTCCTGGAAGAGACCGGGTTACTGCCGCATCTCAACCCCGGAGTCATGTCCTGGCAAGAACTTGCGCGACTCAAGCCGGTCGCTCCGAGCATGGGGATGATGTTGGAAACGACGTCAACGCGATTGTGGTCAGAGCCCGGCGCCGTACATTTTGGTTCCCCAGATAAGGAACCGCGAGTACGTCTACGCGTCCTTGCCGACGCGGGGCGTCTTTCCATCCCCTTCACTACCGGAGTGCTGGTCGGTATCGGCGAAACCGCCGACGAACGCGTCGACTCGTTGTTGGCAATCAAGCGAAGTGCTCGCGAATTTGGTCACATTCAAGAAGTCATCGTGCAGAACTTCCGCGCCAAGCCGGACACGGCGATGCGTCATGACGACGATCTACCTCTGGATGAGTACCTCGCCACAATCGCGACCGCACGCATCATGTTAGGCCCGCGGATGCGAATTCAGGCCCCGCCAAACCTCACTGATACCAACGAATTGCAGCAACTGATTCGGGCCGGAATCGATGACTGGGGTGGTGTGTCCCCACTCACGCCGGATCACGTCAACCCGGAACGTCCGTGGCCTCATCTCGACGACCTTGCCGACGTCACACGACGATCCGGCTTCACGCTACGCGAACGACTTACGACC
>JBBRLC010000238.1:0-3477 GCA_038231595.1 Candidatus Nanopelagicales bacterium
CGCTGCCTCTTGCGCTGCTTGGAGTACGTCGAAATATTCGACGTACTCCAAGGGTGGTGGGCCGACGCAGTAGTTCCGCGTCGAGTCCGAGCAATAACCATCAGGCATCGTCCCGCCAATGTCGACGACGATCGGCTCACCTTCGTTGATGACACGATCGGACACCTCTGCGTGTGGACTCGAACCATTGGGGCCGCTTGCGACAATGACGAAATCGACTCGGCGGTGACCTTCTCGGATGATCGCGTCGGCGATGTCGCGGCTGACGTCACGCTCAGTTCTTCCCGCCCGCAGAAACTCCGAGATCTGAGCGTGCACTCGGTCAATCGCTGCGCCCGCTCGGCGTAGCGAGTCAATCTCCGAACTCGTCTTTCGCATGCGCATGGGATTGAGGACGACACCAGCGAGACGTTGATCAGCATCGGGCATGGCATTGCGCAATCGCAGCACTTTTTCGGCCCACATGTGGTTGTCGACAGCCACGACCGGGGCCTGCCGGGAATTTGACGCACCAACCGACCCGGCGATCGATGCGGCAATCGAATTCGCGACTAACTGGTAGGGGTCGTCGGTTTCCTCCCACGTGAGAATCGGCAGACCCAAATCGCCGATCGGGCTCGCCTTCGCCGCTGACGCCTCCAAGGCAGGAACGATCACGCACGCCTCTCCCACCGTAGGGAGGACAAGCGCGGTGAGCCGCTCTAAGGCGATGGCGTCATAGCCGGTGAGATAGCTCAGGTCGGGCCCGGGGCTGATGACGAGGGCATCCAGACCAGCCCGGGCTGACTCGTCTCGAGCGCGAGCCAGCCGTCCGTGCAGGTCAGTCAGGTCCGGAGAAGTCGAGGTCACTTCCCCACCGTACGTCCGGAGGCCCGTGAAAGCAGGCATCCTTAGCCGGTGACCTTGACCGAGATCGGGCCTGCGGATCGGTTGATGCTTCTTGACACCGCCTCGCTCTACTTTCGTGCGTTCTATGGGGTCCCAGATTCGGTGACCGCGCCGGACGGAACCCCCGTCAACGCGGTGCGTGGTCTCCTCGACTTCATTGCCCGACTCACCCTCGATCGCCCGCCAACTGAACTAGTCGCCTGCTGGGACGACGACTGGCGGCCAGAATTTCGAGTCGCCGCGATTCCGTCGTATAAGGCTCATCGAGTCGATAACTCAATCGGTGCCGAGAGCGACAGGCGTATCGACTTGGGCAGCGATGTCGAAGAGATTCCAGACACGTTGGCACCACAAATACCGATCATCGTCGCCGTTCTCGCAGCGCTGGGAATCGCGAGAGTCGGATCACCTGGCTACGAAGCCGACGACGTCATCGGAACCCTGACCGCCCAGAGTTGCGGTCCGGTGGATGTGGTGACCGGTGACCGGGACCTATTTCAATTAGTCGACGATTCACGTCCTGTTGTTGTCCTGTACACCGCGCGCGGGGTAGGGCGCCGCGACCTCGTTGACGAGGCCTGGGTGAGTGCGAAGTACGCGATTCCAGGCCGTGCCTACGCGGACTTCGCGACTCTTCGTGGTGACCCCTCCGACGGGCTTCCCGGCGTCGTCGGCGTCGGAGACAAGACCGCTGCCACCCTGATTACGACATACGGTTCCCTGGCCGCCGTACGTGCCGCAGCCCTTGACCCGACCTCAGACCTGAAGGCGGCGATACGCACGAAACTGGTTGCGTCGTCGGACTATCTCGATGTCGCGCCTCGTGTCGTGCAAGTGGCCCCCGATGCCCCACTACCCCACGTTGACATGACGCTCCCGTCATCGGCAGCCAACGACGACGCCCTGCAGTTCCTCGCCGAGCGATGGGGATTGACGTCCTCGATCAAGCGTGTTCAGGTCGCGTTCGCCCAGGCATCTAGTTGACCGAGGAGAACGACACGACACCACGACGTACCGACGACACTGCGGCTCGCGCTGTGCGCGACAGGACCTGGCCTTGCGAGCTTCCGTCAATCGCTGCCTCGGCGATTTGATCGAGAAGGTCGATGAGTTGCTTGCACCACCTGACGAAGTCGCCGGCTGCCATGTCGACCTCGCGCAGCACCGCGTCGAGGCGATGGCCGCTGGCCCAGCGGAAGGCGGCCCAAGAAAAGCCAAGGTCGGGCTGACGTTGGTAGGACAGATGATGATCGTTTTCTAGTTCGACCAGCTCGCCCCAGGTGTGCACCATTCGAGCCAGCGCTGTTTGCACCGCACCTTGAGGCAAACGCGGCGTTTCAGCGTCATCGTCGCGGCGCGACTCGTAGACCAAGGCGGCCGCGCAGCACGCGAGTTCAGCTGGAGTTAGACCTTCCCAGACATTGTCCCGAAGACACTGCGCAACCAGCAAGTCCAGTTCCGCGTAGATGCGTGCGAGCGCCTGACCCGCGGAAGTAACCTTTGCCGAATCGTTCGCCGCAGTCAGATATCCGAGCTCGGCCAATACTTCACACACTCGGTCGAACTCGCGGGCGATGGAGTTAGTACGCCCTTCGATGCGTCCCGCGAGTTGCTCGGTCTCACGTCGTAGCCGGTGATAGCGCTCCGCCCATCGTGCGTGGTCCTCACGCTCGTCGCAGCCATGACATGGATGGGCGCGTAGTTGCTTGCGCAACGAGATGATTTCAGCATCGTCGGTTGCCAGCGAGGTTCGTTTGCGACCTTTGGGCACGGTGACTTCGGCGAGCTTCTCCCGCAGCGAATTGGCCAGATCACGCCGGGAGTGAGGCGACCGGGAGTTGAATGTCCTCGGGATCTTGACGTGCGCCACCGGTTCCACCGCGACGGGAAAATCCACCACCGACAGTCGGCGTACCTGTTTATCGACCGTGAGTACGTACGGTCTGGGTTCATCTCCGGGACTGCGTAGACCGACGTCCAGAACGACAGCCCCCCCGGAACGCCGTCCCGCTGGTACGAATATGACGTCGCCGGGTCGCAGCTTGGTGAGGGACTCCGATGCTTCGCGACGGTGACCCACGGCTGTCCCCCGCGCGAGGTTCTTTTCGCGGTTCGACAGCGATGCGCGCAGATCGGCGTACTCATCGAAATCGCCGAGGTGGCACGTCATCGATGCTCGGTGTCCCTCGAGGCCCTCTTCTTGCTTGCGAAGTTGTCGGGCCAAACCGACAACGGCGCGATCTGCCTGGAATTGCGCGAACGAGGTTTCCAGCAATTCCCGGGCAGCATGGCGCCCCACTTGCGCGACCAGGTTGACGGCCATGTTGTAGGACGGACGAAACGATGAACGCAGTGGGAATGTCCGCGTCGACGCGAGCCCAGCCACGGAGCGCGGATCGATGCCGGGGTGCCACACAACGACGGCGTGCCCTTCGACGTCGAGGCCGCGACGTCCGGCTCGACCGGTGAGCTGGGTGTATTCCCCGGGGGTGATGTCGGCGTGCGTTTCCCCGTTCCACTTGACCAACTTTTCGAGCACCACTGATCTCGCCGGCATGTTGATACCGAGAGCCAGCGTCTCGGTGGCAA
>JBBRLC010000239.1:0-3473 GCA_038231595.1 Candidatus Nanopelagicales bacterium
ACGGCCGCGGGCAAGATCCGCTCCGAGTTGAAAATCTTGGCCAGCACGTCGAGCCGCGGATCGGGTACGCCCACGACGCCGGTGTTGGGTTCGATGGTGGCGAACGGGTAATTCGCGGCCAACACGTCATTCTTGGTCAACGCGTTGAAGAGCGTCGACTTCCCGACGTTAGGAAGTCCGACGATGGCGATTGTCAGAGGCACGGGCGCAGAGTCTAGGTCCGCGGCGTACATCCGAGAACCGCAACCGGCTCGGTGTGCAACCAGGGTCGGAAACGACCAAATCTTGGGCGGCTGAGGAACGATTCGGACGGCTATGGCCCCCAGGGGCACCTTCATCGAGGGAAGTGTCGGGGGTGGTTGGCATGGTGGGGGGATGAATGAGACAGCGATCATTTTCCTGCTGGGGGTTGCCATAGGCGCGTGCGCGAGCGCGGCGTCCTTCGCCTCACGCTCCCGAACAAGAGATGCGTTGACGACTTCTCAACTCCTCATTGCCTCCCAAGCTCGAGTTGACGCAACGTTGAGGGAGTCCGAAACTCGAGCAGCGGCAGACTTGGAATTGCGACGCCGCGCTGTCGACGACCTTGTGGCGCCACTGCGCGAATCCCTTGTCCGAATGAACGACGCGATGACTGCCGCCGAGCGAGATCGCGCTGCAGCGCACGCGCAAATCCACACCGAGGTACGTCGCACTGCGGAGGTGAGCGAACACCTTCGGCAGGAAACAAATCGGCTGGTTTCCGCACTGCGTCGCAGCGAAGTACGCGGGCGTTGGGGCGAAGTTCAACTACGACGACTGATCGAATCCGCCGGGATGCTGGAACACGTTGACTTCGATGAACAAGTCAGTGTGAGAGTTGACGACGTATTGCTGCGACCAGACGTTGTCGTGCATCTAGGTGGCGGACGCGATGTCGTGATTGACGCTAAGGCACCACTATCGGCGTACCTCGACGCAGCCATGTGCGAAGGCCCCGAGGCAGCTCAACCATTTCTCGACAAGCACGCACAAGAACTTCGCGCGCACATCGATGCGCTGTCGGCCAAGGAATACTGGCGCCAGTTCGACCACACTCCCGAATTCGTCGTGCTGTTTCTTCCGGCGGAGGCGTTGCTATCCGCCGCGCTCGACGTCGTGCCATCACTACTCGAGCGGGCCTTCGACAAGAAGGTGGTCATCGCCACGCCCACGACTTTGCTCGCGCTTCTGCGAACGATCGAGTACGGCTGGAGGCAGGAGTCCATCAGCGCGAACGCCCGAGAAATCCAGGCGCTCGGGAGCGAGCTCTACTCGCGCCTGGGAACACTGGGAGGTCACGTCGCGAAGTTGGGGTCGTCACTCGACGCGGCCGTCAATCACTACAACAACGCGGTCGCCTCCCTGGAAAGCCGGGTCCTGGTGAGCGCTCGGCGCTTCCAAGATTTAGGGGTAACGGGCGAGGCGCTCGAATCAGCCAAGCCGGTCAGCACTTTGACTCGGACCCCCGTTGCTTCGGGGGATCTGGAGGACGTAGCGGGCCAGGCTGGAGACCTTCTGGAGAGCGCCAGCGTTGCGGCGAGCGCCTGATCCCGGTTGATCCCGCTCGGATTGGCGTGCCCTGCCTCACCGGGACGGCGACCTGACGTACCGTAGGTCCGCCGTGAGCAACGTGAGCGAAGATCAGCCGACCCCCCAGCGCGACAGTTCGGGGGTCGATCGCGCGTACAGCGAGACGTTGTTCGACGCGCCGGTTTCGTCCTCACCGCCGATCGAAGCAGATCTTGATCCACTCCCGAGTCCCACTCGCCGCGCACCCACCGTTGATACTGGTCGGCTCTACCGCTCGGCGGGGGCCGAGGGAGCGTCAGCGCGCGCTGCTCTTCCTGCACTGATTGAGCCTCCACGCGTACCCGCCTCGAACACCCCGGCCTCGAACACCCCGGCCTCGAATACCCCGGCCTCGAATACCCCGGCACTGCCCAGGGTCACACCGACGAGCGCGCTCCCCAGTACGGAGAGCGCAGCCGCGGGGGCCGCACTAGCAGCCGATTCCTCTGCCGCCGGGAAAGCCAAGAAGTCCGATCAAACCGCTGTCGGGACGACGTATGGATCGACTTCAGCTCGATCCCGCAACCGTGCCCCTGACAGCGGACTGACCTTCCTCGGTGTGGCCGTCATCATCTCCGGTGTCACAGTGATTTTGGCGATTGCAGACATCGTCGGGGATCGCAAGCTCGGAGCGATTACCGGCCTTGGCTTCATCGCAGCATGCATCTATTCGGCGCTGCTGGTTCGCCAGCGCGATGCGATTGCGCTGCTGGTCGTGCCGCCACTGGCCTGGCTCTTCATGCTGTTGACAGTCGGTCAATGGACGGTCAAAGGAACGGGAAGCCTCGGCGTACGCGAAGGACTTTTGATCTTCGAGGGATTGTCTTTCAATGCCCCATGGATCTTGATTGGCACATTCTCCGGAGTGGTCATCGTCGTCGTACGCCGAGTCCTCGCGCGGCAAGGATCGTCACGCCAATAGCCAGTCCGCCACCACAGGGTTCGACCGACGCTGGATGCAGAACTAGTTGCGGCCAGCGGCTTTCATGTCACGGCGCAATTCTGGCGGCAGCGAGAAAATCAGGTGCTCCTCAGCGGTTTCGACCTGTTCGACGTCGTCGAAGCCGCGTTCGGCCAACCATGCCAAGACCCCGCGTACCAAGATTTCTGGTACGGAGGCACCACTGGTGACTCCAAGTGTGTCGGCGTTCTCCAGCCATTCCTCGCGCATCTCTGCGGCGGAATCAACGCGGTACGACGATGACGATCCCGCATCCAGTGCAACCTCGACGAGGCGTACGGAGTTTGATGAGTTTGCCGACCCAACCACGATCATGACGTTGCACCGCGCCGCGATCTCTTTGACGGCCACCTGACGGTTCTGAGTGGCATAGCAAATATCATCACTCGGCGGATCGACGAGATTTGGTACTCGTTGGCGCAACCTATCCACGGTGATCATCGTTTCGTCAACCGACAATGTCGTCTGCGACAACCACGCAACCCGGTCATCAGGCCCGATGTCTAGCCGATCCACTTGTTCAGGACCGTCGATCAACGTGATGTGGTCGGGCGCTTCACCAGAGGTGCCGACAACCTCTTCGTGACCTTCGTGGCCGATGAGCATGATTCGGTAGCCCTCATCGGCAAAACGCTTCGCTTCGTAGTGAACTTTCGTCACCAGGGGGCAGGTGGCGTCAATCGTTCGAAGCCCACGCTCCGCGGCTTCGGCGTGTACGGACGGAGCCACCCCGTGGGCAGAAAAGACGACGATGGAACCCTCGGGGATTTCATCGGTTTCCTCCACGAAGATGGCTCCACGCGATTCCAAACTCTCAACCACGTGGACGTTGTGCACTATCTGCTTGCGCACATAGACCGGCGCGCCATAGATCTCGAGGGCCTTCTCGACGGTTACCACCGCGCGATCGACGCCGGCGCAA
>JBBRLC010000240.1:0-3429 GCA_038231595.1 Candidatus Nanopelagicales bacterium
ATCCGTAGTCAGATGCTCTATCCGTTGAGCTACGGGCGCATGGCCGTGAGGCCGAGGCGGAACTCTATCGCGAGCCCCGGTGATGGCCGAATTCAGTTCGAACCCGTACCTGCGCACACAAGACGCAGCACGGTGCAGTTACGACCCACCGGACTTAACGGTGGGAGTTCCGGTTCCGCCGGTGCATGCTGATCCGGGCTCAGGCGTTTGCGGACCCTGCTCGTAGGCCTTGATGAAGGCGGAGATGTCGGGGGAATCGACCGAGTCGACCGCCAACTGCACGCCCCACGCGCTGAGTACGACAGGCGACTTCAAGCCAGGGAACGGGGTAACCAACAAGTACGAGTTTGTCGCGACGAGCGCGGTCAACTTGGCGACCTGGTCGGACGGAAGATTGGGGTCGTACGTGAGCCACACCGCGCCATGTTCGAGTGAGTGGACGCCGTTCTCTTCGGCGACAGCCTTGTCGTAGGCACCGCAGTTTTGCCAGACGGGATTGTGGTCACCGCCGACGGGTGGGACTTGTTTGTAGTCAACGGGCTTGGTGGTGTGGGTGCGCCCCAAGTCGGTATAAGTCGTCACGCGAGATCGCAAGTCTTCGGCACTCGACACCGCCGGTCGCGATGCTTTGACTGCGAACCCGACCCCGACGATCAGGGCCACGACGAGAACACCGAGACCGATTCGCCATAGCAAAGTCGTACGGCGTTCGGCCTTCTTGTTCTCGGCGACCAGGGCAGCGGCTTTCGCCTTGCGACCATCAACGCGCGAACTCTTGCCCATCTTTGTCCTCTCACAACCCCGAGCCACTGCGCGCAGCGCAGACCCGGCCTGACATTCGACCGGCGAGCCGTCTGACTCGACTCACCGGGTTGGCACGTGGCGGAGGCGGAGGGATTTGAACCCTCGAGGGGCTTTGAAACCCCAACCCGCTTAGCAGGCGGGCGCCATCGACCGGACTAGGCGACGCCTCCATGCGATCGGAGGCCCCCCAATTGGGGAGCCTCGACAGCGCGGCCAGGGTACCTGAACCGCGCTGCCGATCCCCCCTCGGCGTACGGCAGGATGCGCGCATGATTACCGTCGTCAGTCAGGCTTGGTCCAAGGACGAGGGCGAAAGTGCCGATGCCTACATCGCTATGTCCGCCGCCTTTCTGGACTTCCTCAAGCAGCATCCTGGGTTCTTGGGTCGCCGGTTGATCCGTGGCGTGGAAGATCGCACCCACTTCACGAACCTCCGGTTCTTTGACTCGCTGGAGTCCTACGAAGAACTGACCCAACTCGAGGGCTACGCGGACTACATGGTGGCTATGTACGAACACCTCAAGCCGTACGACTCCTACCCGCGTGAATTTATGGAGGTCGTACTCGATGACGACCCGGTGATCCGCTGAGTTCCCGCATTGTTGTTGTGACACCGACGGACGAAGTCGTGGCGTACGACGAAGTCGCTGCTTCCCACGAATGTGATCGGTCCGTTTCCCACGAATGTGATCGGTCCGTGACCTGATGGCGACATTTGTCCTGGTACATGGGGCTTTTCGAGGTGGCTGGTCCTGGGACTTCGTGCGCGAAGCGTTGGAAGCCGCTGGACACGTCGTGTACGCCCCGGACCTGATGGGCGCCGGCGCTCGAGCCAACGAACGCCCCACCGCCGCCAACTCCGATGGTCTAGTTGACCGAGCGGTAGGCGGAGTTGAGCCGGCGGTGACTCTCGACTTGTGGGCCGCCGAAATCGCCACCCTCCTCCGCACCATCTTTGCGATGAATGTGCCCCGGGATTCCGGGGTTTCTGATTCGGCCGGCATCGTTGTGGTCGGTCATAGCCAAGGCGGACTTGTCAGTCTCGCGGCGTCACAGTTGGCGCCGGAAACAATTGCGCGACTCGTGCTGATCGATGCGCCCGTTCCAGAACCAGGCCAGAGTTCCGCCGACGTGATTCCTGAAGCGATTCGGGCGCAATTCACTCCACCGCCACCACGCGCGTGGTTGCCACCGACGCCCGTCACCGTGGGCGAGGACATCAGCGCCGAACTAGCGGACTGGATCAACGCGCGGCTGACGCCAACCCCGGCGCACCCGGGCTACGACCCGCTGCGATTGACGAGTCCGGCCGCCCTCGCCCTTCCCCGTCACTACTACTTTTGCGCGAAAACACCGCCGTTCTTCCCGTCCTCTTTTACGCGCGCGCACTTCGATGAACGACATACGCCGTACGCCGTACTCGATTGCGGTCACGACGCACCTCTTACGCACCCGAGGCTCGTCGCGAATCTGCTGCAATCTCTGGTCACGCAAGGGACAACGCCCTACTCTCAGCATGTGAAAACTGGGGAGCCACTATCGGAGAGTGGTACAGGGTCGGCGGCCGTGGTCGGTGCAGCAAACCGCGGCAGCCGGACCGCTGGGGCCGAAAGCGCGCGCAAACTACTCGGCGTGCTTCTGGCGTACGACGAGAACCACCCGGCCTGGACCGTCCCCGACCTCGCCGAACATCTCGGTGTCCCGTTGTCGTCGGTGTATCGCTACGTCGCACTCCTGCGCGAGGTCGGACTGCTGACTCCTGCGGTCGACTCCGACGGCACGTACCGGCTCACCGATCGTGTCGTCAGTCTCGCCCGCGCCGCCTCTGATGACTCCGCCCGACTGATCCGAATCGCGCACGACCACCTCGTCACACTTCGAGATCGGATCGGCGAGACCACCTTGCTGATCAGGCGCGGCGGTCACTTCGCCTACTGCGCCGACCGCGTCGAGTCCCATCACTCCGTACGGCTGCAGTTCGATATCGGGGCTGCGATGCCGCTGCATTCTGGCTCGGCGTCACGCGTGCTCTTAGCCGCCATGCCGCGCACAGAACGACGCGGATATCTCGCCGACGTCGCCGATCAACTCGACGCGACCCATCGCAAACTCCTCAGCGACGCCGCGCTGGACAATGTCGCGTCCGCGGGCTGGGCGGAATCGTTCGAAGAAGTCGACGAGGGGATTTGGGGAGTCGGTGCCGCCATCACCGATGCGCAGGGAGTCGTCGCTGCAATCGCGTCAGCCGGTCCGCTCTACCGAATCAACGAGGTGCAGCGCGCTGACTTTATTGCGGAGGTACGGCGTACGGCTGAACTCATCAGCATCGAGCTCGCGTCGCGGCCCAAATAGCAATCACGTGCCGTGCGTTACAGCGAGGCCAGGCCCTTTTGCACTCGCGAGATCGCCTCGTGTGCACTCGACAGCATCGAGACTTGCCGAAGGTAGGACTTGGTCCTCTCTACGTCTCCGGCTATCTCGCGGATTTCAGCGTTGCGGCGATCGCGAACTTCGCGATCCTTCTCTTGCATCTCGTTGAAGTTCTTGGTCGTCTGGGCCTGCACGTAAGTGTGACAAACCTCTGCCCGCACGCGGCCGAAAAGTTCGCTAGCAGCAACGGAATCC
>JBBRLC010000241.1:0-3427 GCA_038231595.1 Candidatus Nanopelagicales bacterium
GTACGTCTCGCTGACGGGTCCCTTGTTGAGGCGGACCTGATCGTCGTCGGGGTTGGCATAACACCAAACGTTGAACTCGCGGCCGCCGCTGGGCTCGACGTGGATAACGGAATCTTGGTGGATGCGAGTTTGCGCACATCGGATCCTGATATTTACGCCGCAGGTGACGTTGCCAACGCGCTAAATCCGTTGTACGGCAAACACATCCGAGTCGAACACTGGTCCAATGCACTCAACCAACCCCAGACCGCGGCAAAGGCAATGCTCGGACAAGAGGTTGCCTATGATCGCGTTCCGTATTTCTTCACAGATCAATACGACCTGGGCATGGAGTACTCGGGCTATGTAGAACCTGGTGCCTACGATCACGTTGTGTTTCGCGGTGATGTTGCTGCTCGGGAGTTCGTCGCATTCTGGCTCGCCGACGGCATCGTGTTGGCGGGCATGAACGTCAACGTGTGGGACGTCGCCGACGATATTCAAAAGCTCGTCCGCTCGAAAGTTCGCGTCGATCCAGTCAGACTTGCCGACTCGCAAGTCCCGATCGCTTCGCTCGTCGAGGAATAGAAACGCTTGGAGGAATCCACTCCGTGCGCAATCGCCTACCTGACTACTCCGCGAGCAGAGTTGCTCGCACTCGATCGAGGCCGACGGCGAGAGCGCCAAAAAGGGATGCTGATTCCCCCAGTTCACTTGTCTTTACTGCGACAGGATACGGAGTGACGTCGGCGAGAAAGCGTCGCACCGGCTCCGCTAAAAGTGGATTGCCACCGACTCCCCCACCAAGCACGATCAACTCTGGGTCAAGTGTTGCGCTCACAGACAGAGCAGCCAGAGCCAGCAGCCGACCCTCTCGCTCAACAAGCTCAACACCGAGAGGATCCCCAAGTGCTGCAGCGGCAAAGACCTGCTCGACGCTTGGCCGGGCACCGAGACTCGTCCCAGGGAAGTTGGGATGGAGTTCGCGGGCCGCTGACCGAATGCCCGATGCGCCTGCGGCCACTTCGAGGCCACCTCGACGTCGAGTTCGCTCATCGAAGGCATCCGGACCCAATGGGAGGTAGCCGATCTCGCCCGCTGCCCCTCTGGAGCCTCGCAAAAGTTCACCATTGACGATCGATCCCAGACCTACACCGTTGCCCACCGAAAGGAAGACAAAATTGTCGTTGTCACGTGCGCAGCCCCGACGACTTTCACCCAGCGCTGCCAGGTTCACATCGTTATCGATGACAACATCAATACCCAAGCGCTGACTTAGTTCAATAGCCAACGGAACGTCGGTGAGCCCACGCACGTTTTGCGCTAAAGACAACCGTCCGGTCGATCGATCAACGAATCCAGGCGTGCTCACCACCACGACGCGCGTCGCGCCGGACGCGAGACCCGCGTCCATCGGCAACACGCGGGCCAACTCCGCGATCAAATCGATGACATCACCCTTGCGTGGTACGTCCAAAGTGAATCGACTCAGAACTTCGCCAAACAAGTCGGATATCGCTCCCCGAATCCGCTGTGCCCCTACATCGATCGCAACCACCGCACATGCCTGCGGATTGACGGCATAAAGCACGGGCGAACGCCCCACCGGACCGATCCGTTGACCGACCTGGCGTACCAGGGTCAACTTCTCTAGTTCGTCAATCAGAACATTCACGGTTGGCTTAGACAGGCCGGTGTGCGTCGCGATCTCGACGCGAGTCAACTCGCCTATCGTCAACACGGTTTCGAAAACAATGCGCTGATTGTGTCGGCGAACCAGTTTATGGCGATCGACACGACGACCCGGCCCGTCGTTGTTGGCGAGGTTGGACACTTCCGGAGTCGCGGCCGTCATTCCTTGAGCGCCCCAGAACTCAGCCCGCCAATTAGCCGGCGCTGTACCAGGATCGTCACCACGACAATTGGGATGATCGCCAATGAACTGGCTGCGGCCATCGGTCCCCAGTCCAGATTGCGGGCACTAATGAACCCACTAATGAAAACTGGAAGGGTCTTGGTGGACTCACTGCCCAGGACGACGGGAACGAGAAACTCATTCCACTCAAGAAGAGCAACGAAAATTGCCGTCGCGGCCATGCCGGGTGCCGCGATGGGCAGCACAATTCTCCGGAAAATCGTGAACGAACTGGCCCCGTCGACGCGTGCGGATTCCTCGAGCTCCATCGGGATCGCTGCGAAGAACGGGGTCATGATCCAGATCGCAAACGGAAGGGCGAAAACCGAATAGATCACGATCAGCGTCGGCAGACGTCCAAGCAGCCCGAAGCGCGCCGCCATGTCGTACAGCGGAACGATGAGCACGACTGCAGGCATAGCTCGGAGCAATATCAGCGAGACTTCGAGGGGGCGACGGCCTGCGAATCGACGCGACCGGGCAAGTGAGTATGACGCCATTGCTCCCACGCCGACGGCGAGCAGCGTGGAGAAGAGAGTTACCACGATGGTGTTGATGTAGACCCGAACAAACGTCGGATCTTGAAACAAGGCGGTGTAGTTCTCCCAGGTCAGATCAAAAGTGAAGAACTTCGGCGGATTCACGAACGCGTCAGGTCGGGTTTTGAGCGACGTCGCAATAGTCCAATAGACGGGAAATAGAGCGAACAGAGTCGCGACCGCGAGAATGGAGTATGTCGCGATGTCGGTGAACACCCTGCTCCACGACCGCTTCATTGTTCGATCCGAGTGACTCGAACCCACACGAAGTAGACCGGCAGCGTCAATAACGCGAGCACCGTCCCGATTGCGGCTGCCCGTGAAGTCGCCAAGAACGTGAAGGCCGTGTTGTAGTCGAGCATGCTCACAGTCTGCGTGTCGGTACCGGGTCCACCTCGAGTCAAAATGAAGATGATGTCGAATAGTTTGAAACCGTCGATGAGTCGAATCATAATCGTGACCAGCAAGACAGGTGTGAGCATCGGCAATGTGATGTATCTAAAGGACTGCCACGCGCTCGCACCATCGACGCTCGCCGCTTCTTTCGGTCCCTGCGGCAATGCGGTAAGGCCGGCCAAGAGCAACAACATGATGAAGGGCACGGCTTGCCACGAGTCGACGATGACGACCGCGAGCAGTGCAGGCGCGCTTTCTCCTAGCCAGTCCAGGCGCGGCAAATGCAGACTGCTCAAAGCCCAATTGATGACTCCGAGTTCACTGTTGAACATGAACCGAAACATCAGCGCTACCGCTACTGGGGTCAGCAGCATCGGCGTGATCAACGCTGATCGAAACAATTGTGTACCTCGCACTGCGCGGTTGAGCAGGACTGCGAGAAAGAGGCCCATCGGCAGTTGCACCAACAAACCGATTGCCATGATCACCAACGTGACAATCAACGCCTTGCCAAAGGTGGCGTTGAAGACGTCGGTTCGGTAGTTCTCCAAGCCGACGTAGGTCGCCGGCAGCGGCGTTACCAAGTTTTCGTCGCGCA
>JBBRLC010000242.1:0-3420 GCA_038231595.1 Candidatus Nanopelagicales bacterium
ACCAGAACCGCCGGCATCACGTCACGCCAATAGTTCGTATCCACCCGAGTCAGCGTTGAAAGTCGAGCGAGGAGCAGCATTCCCACGGCCATGATCAGTGGTCCAGCGCTGAGCAGTGGTCGAGCGCCGATGCGTGGAACAAGTGCGCCGGCGCGTGCTGAGAACAGGATCAACGTCAGTGAGACGGGCAGAGTCGCTGCCCCTGCGGCGACGGGGGAATAGCCCAGTCCGTCCTGTAGCACGAGGGGCAGCAGGAAGAAGGTCACACCCAGCGCGCCGTAGACGACGAAGGTGATGGTGTTCGCTGCGCTGAAACTACGGATGCGAAACAACGTTGGGTCGAGCATCGGTTCGGGCATTTTGGTTCGGTTACGGTGAAGTTCGACAGCAAGGAAACCGACGAGAGTCAGCGATCCGGCCAGCACCAACGCAGTTGTCGATAGTGGACCCAGCCGACTTGCTTCGATCAACGCACCGACCACGAGTCCAAGGCCCAAGGTGGCCATCGTGGCACCGACGAGGTCAACTTGTGCCCAGATGCTTTGCTCCGTACGGCGACCCGGTAGCGGTGGAACACCGGCGCGTGTGAAGGCGTACGCGAGTACGAGGAAGGGAAGATTGATGAGGAAGATCCATCGCCATCCGTGTGCTCCTGACTGAATCAGTACCCCACCAACAAAGGGACCTAAGACGGTGAAAATCCCTGCCAGGCCAGACCACAATCCGATCGCTCGGCCTCGGTTTTTGTCATTGAAACTTGCGCTGAGTATCGCTAGCGAGTTGGGCACTAGCAGCGCTGCTGCGACTCCTTGCACACCGCGCGCCAAGATCAATGCCGTGGCGGTAGGGGAAATTGCGCAGACCAGGGACGCCGATCCGAAGGACGCCAAACCGGTCACAAACATTCGCCGTTTGCCGATCAGATCCCCGAGCGAACCTCCCACGAGCACCAACGAGCCCAGCGTGAGCAGGTAACTGTTGACAACCCACTGCAAAGTCGAAAAGTCGCCGCCCAGATCTGCACTGATCTGAGGCAACGCAACATTGACCACGGTCGAGTCCAAGAGGGCGACACCCGAGGCGGTCACGGTCGCTGCGACGATCCAGCGACCTGCCCTCGAATCCAGCGCGATCGCAGCGGCGGGGCTGGCGCGGCGGGTGGTCACGGGATCCACCGTACGAGGTCGTGGCGCCGCACCGGGCGGTGCTCGGATATCGGTCTAGCGCCTTCATCGGGCTGCTCGTGGTGCCAGGATGCATCCGGCGGAGGGAGCGCCCTGATAGGAGGTACGAGTGAGTCTCGATGGTGGACCCGAGCTCGTACAACTCTTGACGCCGGAAGGCGAGCGCGTCGCGCACCCCGACTACGACATCGACCTCACCCCGGAAGAAATTCGCGCGCTCTATCGCGATCTCGCGCTCGTACGTCGAATTGATGTCGAAGCGACCGCGTTGCAACGGCAAGGCGAACTCGGTCTCTGGCCTCCGCTCGTGGGCCAAGAGGCGGCACAAGTCGGCTCTGGTCGGGCACTGCGTCCCGGTGATTTTGCCTTCCCGACCTATCGCGAACATGGTGTCGCGTGGTGCCGTGGCGTCGACCCATTGAGCCTGCTGAGCCTCTACCGTGGGGTGACGAATGGAGGTTGGGACCCAGAAGAGCATCACCTCGGGCTGTACACGATCGTCATCGGCGACCAATGTCTGCACGCCGTTGGTTACGCGATGGGAATGCAACGCGACGGGGGAGACGACGCAGTCATCGTGTATTTCGGTGATGGAGCTACGTCACAAGGCGACGTCAATGAGAGTTTCGTCTTCGCGTCGGTCTTCAACACCCCGGTCGTCTTCTTCTGCCAAAATAACCAGTGGGCAATCTCCGAACCCTTGGAGCGTCAGACTCGAATTCCGTTGTACCGCAGGGCATCTGGCTTTGGGTTCCCGGGAATTCGGGTCGACGGTAATGACGTCCTCGCCGTACTCGCGGTGACACGCGCGGCATTACAAGCGGCCCGTGACGGTGAGGGTCCCACGCTGGTCGAGGCGTTCACATACCGAATGGGTGCGCATACGACCTCGGATGACCCAACTCGCTATCGCGTCGCAGCCGAACTTGAGGCGTGGAAACTGAAAGATCCCATCGAGCGAGTCAAGGTGTATCTCGCGCGAAGTGGAATGGCGGACTCGGCGTTTTTCGCATCCGTCGACGCCGAGTCCGAAGCGCTCGCCGTTCGGCTCAGGGAGCAATGTCGGGCGCTGCCCGATCCCGATGTCTCCCGGATCTTTGATCACGTGTACGCCGAACCGCATTCGCTCGTGGAAGAAGAACGCGAAGCCGCGACCACCTACCTCGCCTCCTTCTCCCACGATGAAGGTGCCCTGGGCGCGCATAGCCGCAGTCCAGGCGCCCCAAGCGCCGTCGGCGGAGGGCACTGATGGCGATCGTCACCATGGCTAAGGCGCTCAACAATGCACTTCGAGCCGCACTCGAAGGCGACGATCACGTACTGCTTATGGGCGAAGACATCGGCAAGTTGGGCGGCGTCTTTCGAATCACTGATGGACTGCAGAAGGACTTTGGCGAGCAACGAGTGCTTGATACTCCGTTGGCCGAGAGCGGGATCATCGGTACGGCAGTAGGACTCGCCATGCGCGGCTATCGGCCCGTGTGTGAAATCCAGTTCGACGGGTTTGTCTATCCGGCCTTTGATCAGATCGTCTCCCAAGTTGCGACGCAGCGCGCGCGCAGCGATGGGCAAACGACGATGGCTATCGTGATCCGGATTCCCTTCGGCGGCGGGATCGGCGCCGTCGAACATCACAGCGAATCACCGGAAGCTTATTTCGCTCACACTGCTGGACTTCGGGTCGTCTCACCGTCGAATCCGCTCGATGCCTACGTCATGTTGCAGCAAGCCATTGCGTGCGACGATCCGGTCGTCTTTCTTGAACCCAAACGGCGCTATTGGGACAAAGGTGACGTTCCCGAGGGCCACGTCGTACGCCTCGACCGCGAGGAGCGCGCCGATTTGTTTCACGCGCGCATCGTCCGCCCGGGTCGCGACTTGACGCTCGCGAGTTATGGACCAACCGTACGAACGTGCCTCGAAGCCGCCAACGCGGCGGAAGCGGAAGGGCGCAACCTCGAAGTGATCGACCTGCGTTCGTTATCACCCTTGGACGTCGACACGGTGGCGGAGTCGGTTCGACGTACTGGGCGGTTGGTCGTCGTTCACGAGGCGCCGGTGTTCTTGGGAGTAGGGGCGGAGTTGGCTGCGCGCATCACGGAGCGTTGTTTCTATTCTCTTGAGGCTCCGGTCCTACGCGTTGGTGGATTCCACGCGCCGTACCCACCGAGCAGGCTCGAGGACGACTACTTGCCGGACCTGGATCGAGTTCTCGATGGAGTTGACCGTGCGCTCG
>JBBRLC010000243.1:0-3394 GCA_038231595.1 Candidatus Nanopelagicales bacterium
GATCGGACGAGTACGTCAACGTCAGTTCCATCTACCAGGAATGGTTCTTCGGGTGAACGAACATCGCGCTCGCAGTAGGGCGAGTGCTCCAGAAACTGCCCGCGTGGCGACAAGTAACGACGCGGTGGACTGATGTGCCCGGACGCTTCGATCACTAGCAAACGCAAGGGTTCCTCGCTGGCTTTCGACGAGGGAATCCACCGATGCGTTGTCGAAGTCGGGATGACCACGTAGTCGCCAGCGCCGACCTCGAGCACACCGAAAAGGGTCTCGACCGTTCCACTCCCGCACTCGACATAAACGCATTCGTCGCCGATGGCATTGCGGTAGTAAGGGCCTGGCTCGTTTGCCTGCACGTAGGACAGGCGTACGTCGGCGTTGCCAAGTAGAAGTCGTCGGCCCGTGACCGCATCGGCACTTGCAAACGATAGTTCGTGGGACCGCAGATGCATGGGCAGAAGTGGGAGGTTGGGCGAGAGTCCCGACGGCGGTTCCTCCACGGCGACCGCGTCGACGATCGCGGTGGGTAGGCCGCGGTGGTAGAGCAAGGCGGATTCGCTACTGAACCCATCGACGCCCATGAGTTCCTCGGCGTACAAGCCGCCATCGGGTCGGCGAAACTGGGTGTGGCGCTTCGGCGGAATGGTCCCCAGAGTTCGGTAGTACGGCATCGCGCCTCACCTTTGTCTCAAAATTGCGCTGCCAGAGCTGCGTCCGCATTTAGAACGCCATTGTCCGATGAGAGTACGGTGCGCTAACGTCATCGGCCGTGTCAAGACTTCCTGAGATAAGTCCGGCCCTTGCGGCCCGGCTCACCACCCACCTCATCGATGACGCCGCGGTTTTCCCACCCGGCAACGCAGCGATCCCGACAGCAGTTGCCGACCATCGCGCCCACCACCGCCGGTGGTACTCCGATCTGGTCGGCCCCTTACTCATTCCAGCGGGGCGAGTCGAGGAGTTCACCGAATCTCTGGGAGCGGGTGCGGTGGGTTCGGCCAGCGGTGAGCCCGTGCGCGCGGTTCTCATCGCCGGCCGCGATACGCACTCTCCCACCGACGGACTTGGATTGGCGCTACTGCAGCAGGCGCGCAATCTGCTTCTCGACGATGACCGCGTCGAAGTTGTGGGTATCGAAGTGGCCCTTCCTGAATTCGAAGACATGGGTGCACTCATCCGCGAGTTGTTGGACCAGTTGAGTTTCGGCATTCCGGCCGCGATTGAGATCGCCCTGGCCGCAGGTTGGGAACGAGCACTGGACGTACTAGTTGAAGACGGTGCTGAGCGAGCGAAATTTCGAACCGGCGGCCCCACACCGGCCGATACTCCTACCGATTTCGCGGTTGCCACTTTTCTTTCCGCCTGCGTTACTCGCTCGTTGCCCTTCAAACTCACCGCCGGTCTTCACCACGCCGTACGCCGGGGAGGAGCGCACTCCCCTGAACACGGATTCCTTAACATCCTCGCGGCGACTTCCGCGCTTATTGACGGCGCCAGCGACACCGAAGCGAGCGAAATCATCGCCAACCCGGAGGCAGCAACACTGCTCGACGTGCTCATCCGTGGTGATGCACAAGAATCTCGTCGACTCCTCACCTCGTATGGATCATGCAGCATGGTTGAACCGCTCGATGACTTATGCGCGTTGGGCATCCTGCACCGGCCGCACGAGGGAGAATGAACCGTGGCGACGACGACCTGGGTCAATGTCGAGTCTGACTCTGACTTTTCGATTCACAATCTGCCCTACGGGGTCGTATCGAAGCCCGGATCAGAGCGCTACGTCGTCGTACGCATTGGCGACTTCGTTCTCCCGCTCGAAGCTTTAGCACTCGGCGGATTTTTTGACGGCATCGACGGGCTCACGAGCAGCGACGAGCGCTCCGTCTTCGCAAGCGGAACTTTGAATGCCTTTATGGCAACGGGTCCACACGTGTGGAGCGCTGTTCGGGAGCGATTGACTCGACTCCTCACGGAGCAGCCGTCCCGCGACGATGTCGAACCGTTGCTCGTCGGTATCGACGACGTTGTCGTGCTGTTGCCGATCGAGGTTGCCGACTATGTCGATTTCTACTCGTCGTTAAACCACGCTCAGAACGTCGGGGCGATCTTCCGCCCCGACAGCGAGCCGTTAACGCCCAACTGGCGACATTTGCCGATCGGTTATCACGGACGCGCGGGCACGATCGTGGTGAGCGGGACACCAGTCACCCGACCGCGGGGCCAGCGAAAGTCCCCCGAGCGGGAGGCCCCAACATTCGGGCCGACACGCCGACTGGACATTGAAGCTGAAGTCGGTTTTGTCGTGGGTGTGCCGACCGAGTTGGGTCGTTCAGTGTCCACGGCTGACTTTGCGAACCACGTCTTTGGAGTCGTCCTCGTCAACGACTGGTCTGCGCGCGACATTCAGGCGTGGGAGTACCTACCGTTGGGTCCGTTTCTCGGAAAGTCCTTTACTACCAGCATTTCCGCGTGGGTTGTGCCATTGGCTGCGTTGGAAGGTGCCCGCGTTCAAGGGCCTGTGCAGGATCCCGCCGTACTGCCGTATCTCGAAGACAACGCATCGTGGTCAATGGATCTGAGGCTTGAAGTAAGGCTGAACGGCGACGTCATCTCGCGGCCGCCATTTGCCTCGATGTACTGGACCCCCGGTCAGCAGTTGGCGCACATGACAGTCAACGGAGCCTCCCTTCGTACCGGTGACCTTTTCGCCTCCGGCACTGTCAGTGGACCTGAACGCGATCAGCGCGGTTCCCTGCTGGAATTGTCGTGGGGTGGGCGTGAACCCTTCGTGACACGCGGAGTCGAACGAACGTTTCTCGATGACGGCGACGTCGTTGTCATTCGTGCAACGGCCATGGGTCCCGACGGCACTCGAATCGGTTTTGGCGAAGTGGCTGGCGAGATCCTGCCCGCCCCCACCGACTAGATCTTGACTTAAGGGTACGAACCCCTAGTTAAACTTCAGATTCGTACCTCAAACTTGGATCTTGTACGGAGTCCGGCGCTAAGCGATTCGCTCGAGTGCCCGACGTACGGATGACACCACATAAGTTGGTCGCCGGATGAGGTCGTCCCACGTGAAGCGTAGGACCGTATAGCCGGAATTCACCAAGTCATTCTGGCGGGTTCGATCTCTCTGAAAACGTATTTCGTCACTGTGCCAGGCCCGGCCGTCGATTTCCACGATGAGCATTGCTCGCGCAAAGAGCACATCTGCAATCGCGATCAGATTCCCTCCGACCGAGATCTCGACATTGGCCTTCCAACCCGTTATCGCCGCGTCGCGAAGGATCCGATGTAACACCGCTTCGCTCTCGGCATGGGCTCCCGACTGCGCATTGATCATCATCGCCCAGGCTCGAGAGGAGCCATGGCGACCCCGAGCCCGCAC
>JBBRLC010000244.1:0-3372 GCA_038231595.1 Candidatus Nanopelagicales bacterium
AACGCCTCCTGCGCCTTCTTGTGCAGTATCGCTGGGTCCGACTCGTATTCTGCGTCACTCACTACGGCATCGGGTGGTGGCTCATGAACGGACTCGGACGCCGCGGTTGGCGCGACTACGGCGAGCGGGAATTCCGCCGTGGCCGTGACCGGGGCCGGAGTTGAGGGGTCAGAGGCAGCATGGACGTGTTCCGTCCACTGCAACCCGTCCCACCATCGCAGGTACTCGGGACTAGAGTCGTCGGGGTACCAACCAGCGGCAATGCTCATGTCCATCATTCTGCCCGCCCCGCCTCTCCATGTCAGCGATTCGCCCTGGTGGGCGACACGGCGAACGACCCTTTTATGCGGCACGTCCAGCCTGCAACACAATGCCGAATGCCGGATATCGCGTTGTTGATGTCCCACGCGCGGACGGGGGGCGTGCGGCGACTGCCTGAGGCTCCACCAGTCATTGCGTCTGCACCGGAACTGGTTTCGGCCGAGTGTCATCGACTTCGGGGTTGGAATGATGCCGCCTGTAGGCGGTGGTCGATCGTGAGTGTGCCCTGCGCCAGAATCGGCCACCCGAGAATCAGATCCATACGCTGTTCCACCGCGGCGTTGACCGCGCTCAAATCGACGATGGCCGCCGGAGAAGCCTCGAACTCGGCGCCGAGCATTTGAATCGCAGCCATACCGACGATCGGGGTTCGCAGGACCGCCCCACTCGCATCAGTAACCTCACTCATGCTCTCGTGTGTGAACAGCTTGGCGTTCTGAGCGGCAAATCGTTCGTCGACGACGGTCACCGACGCGCCCGTGTCGATCATCGCCGATGCGCCTTCCCCGGTGGGCCAGGTGACGTCCACGTAGACGCGGCGGCCCGCATCCAAACGAATACGACGAGCACCCTCGGGAAGGCCTCCGTCCAAGACGAGGATGCCCTCGGCCAGGCGGTACTCGCAACAAAACCGGGCCAGAACGTCTTGCCCGACGAGCAGAGACGATGGGCCTGACTAAGACCGGCTTGATCTGGCCGTCGGCACCCAAGGGGTGCCGTTCGAGGTCCGGGGTACCCTGGTCGCGGATCGGCAACTCGCCCCGCTCAAGACCCCCAGCTCCGTGCGAACTCGGCATCTCGCGGACGATCTGCTCACAGTCCTGGTCGAGCACCTCGTGACCTAAGTCCTTGTGCCGCAACGGTTTTCGGGGTGGGCGATACTGGGATTGAACCAGTGACCTCTTCCGTGTCAGGGAAGCGCTCTCCCACTGAGCTAATCGCCCGTACAACTCGCAAGTCGTGGGTATCGCGGCCCCTGGTGCTAACCCAGGGGTCGTGAGACTTGCGCTGAGGTGGAGACGGGATTTGAACCCGTGTAGACGGCTTTGCAGGCCGTTGCCTCGCCTCTCGGCCACTCCACCGCATCGAACCCCCGACACGTCGAGGGTCCTCCGAGCGGACGACGGGATTCGAACCCGCGACCCTCACCTTGGCAAGGTGATGCTCTACCACTGAGCCACGTCCGCGCGCTGCAGAGGAACCCCGCAGGCGACGCGCCACCTTAGCCGATCAGGCGTGAGCGCTCCAAAGGTGCCCGTGCGTGGCCCAGACACGGCATCATCGGCGCGTGCCTTCCGTCAACGACGCGACCTCGAGCCCGCCGCACGATCCCCTGTGGCCCCGAGCGAGTACGTGGTTGGGCTCGGTCATCGAAGAAATCCCGCCGGGAGGGCTTGATCTCGCAGTCATCGGAGTTCCGACGTGGCGTACGTCGATCTCAGCGACGGGCGCGGCCCAGACCCCGGCATCAGTACGCGCGGCCCTGAGCCGGTACTCATTGAGCGGCCACGGACGCGACCTGCATGCGCTACGCGTTGCGGATCTCGGCGACGTCGACGAACCCGACGGCAAGCCCGGTGAGGCGCGAGTTCGTTCGGCAATCGAGGGGGCGAGAACCCGGGCCGCGCTGGTCGTCGCCCTCGGAGGTGATAACTCCGCGACGTACGCCGTCGCGCTGGGCTCCTTTGGCGCTCACGTCGCGACGGCCGGCCTAGTCACTGTGGACGCACATCACGACGTACGCGATGGGATCAGCACTGGTTCGCCGGTACGTCGGCTCATCGAGTCAGGCGTGGACGGAAACCATGTCGCCCAAGTGGGAATTAGCGACTTCGCGAATTCGTCGGACTATTCCCAACGTGTCCGCGATTACGGGATCACGGTGATCTCCCGCGCCGATGTGGGACGACGTGGCATCGAGGTCGCGCTAAGTGAAGCGATCGACGCCGCGGCCGGCGGTGGCGGGCCAGTCCACGTCGACATCGACGTCGATGTCTGCGATCGGTCCGTGGCACCGGGTTGTCCGGCGTCCGCGCCGGGAGGTATTTCGGCCGACGAGTTGCGGCGTGCGGCGTACGTGATCGGCTGCGACCCGCGGGTGGTGTCGGTCGATATCACCGAAGTCGATGCGACGGCCGACGCCGCGGATGGCAGGACCGTCCGGCTCGCCGCATTGTGTGTTCTCGAGTTGGCAGCTGGATTGGCTACCCGACTGCATCCAGTCTGACGACGTGGCCATGGACGCATCGCTCGCCGTTGCATCATTTGGTGATTTCGTCGCGCGCGAACTTGTCGACGTCACTGCTGATCTCACGGCGCTGGACTCGAGCGGTTGGTGGGCGGTACGAATCACCTACGAAGGTGACATCGTCTGCCTGCGCTTCGCCGACGTACGTCGCGACGAACTGCCGGGCGGAAGTTGGATCGGACCCTCGGCTAACGAATGGTCGTCGTCAATGACACGTGAGGACTACGTCGCGCGAGTGGGCGACGTACGAGAACTCATCGCGCAGGGAAGTGTGTATCAAGTCAACATCTGTCGAGTTCTCTCGACACCGCTTCCCGATCACCGCGCTGGCGCGGACATGACCGGCCTACATCGACTGGTACGACAGGGGAATCCAGCGCCGTACGGCGCAGTTATCGCCGTCGACGGGTCGGCGCACGCGAACTTGCCCGACGCGGGAGTGCACGTGGTATCCGCCTCGCCGGAGTTGTATCTCGATCGACATCGATCAGTCGTGCGGTCGCGCCCGATCAAGGGAACCGCTCGCGCCACAGGCCAGTTCGCGGCCAAGGATGAAGCAGAAAACATCATGATTGTCGACCTCGTACGCAACGATCTGGGCGCGGTCTGTGAAACCGGTTCGATTCACGTCCCCGACCTGCTTGTCGAGGAGTCGCATCCCGGGTTAGTTCACCTAGTCTCAACGGTGACGGGCAACTTGCGCGAAGAATGCGGGTGGAGCGAATTGATCGGCGCCTCCTTCCCGCCGGGTTCCGTGAGCGGCGCACCGAAGTCCAGCGCCGTCAAAATCATCGAAGACCTCG
>JBBRLC010000245.1:0-3370 GCA_038231595.1 Candidatus Nanopelagicales bacterium
GTGGCGGAAGGTTAAGCCCGCGCGTTCGAACGGTTTCGCGTCTCGTACGCGCGCGGGATCTACTTCCACCCCGATGACGTCAATGCGCTCACCGAAGTCGTGGCGCAAGCGATCGAACCACTCGCGAGTTGTGACCGGGCTGCGTCCGAATCCCAAATCGACAACAACGCTTCGGTCCGCAGCACGAAGACGCTGGCCCAGAGCGTACGCAATCCAACGATCAACGCGTCGCAGCCGATTCGGGGCAGTTGTCCCCCGGGTGATCACACCGTCTGGTTTGGGACTACTTCCGGCGCGAGGCATGGGGCGCGGTCTCGACGTATGAGGCGCGCGATCGGGCCACCTTCACCAAACCCCGATTCATCGTCCGCTGGTGATCGCGATGATTTTCGGTCGAACGTCCACGAGATAGACCAAAGCAACCACCGCGCCGGCGATTCCTAGCAATCCCAGTAGACCGAAGTAGCCGAACAAGAGTTGAACGATCGGCGAGGCCCCAGTAAGGAGCAACCACGTCTGTTTGGTTTGGCGATCGATGGCAGGAAACGCATCCGCGCGCCTACGCAGGCAGTCAATGAATGCCCAGATACCGAGTCCGATCATGATGAAAATGATCCCCGTGATGATCAGACCAACTGGATTGCTCATGATCCAAGCCTACGTCGCCAAGGAGTTCGACCCCGCCATGGGCGTCACCGAAGCGGCGTCACCATGGCGGGGCCGACCCACAACCGAAGCGAAATCAGTTCTAGAGGGGAAGTGCCTCGCGCACAATGGAGCCAGCCTGCTCGGCGCGGCCACGAATGTCACCAACGACCAATGACACGCGAGCCGGCGCGGTGATGGCCGCTGCGGTGAAAGTGTCAACGACGTCGCTTACCCGGTTGAGGACGGCGTGAAGAGGCGGACGAGCCGCATCTTCGATCGCGGTGAAGTCGATGTTGCGGAGATCAAACTTCGACAGATCGATCTTCGAGAAATCAACTTTCGGAATCTCAACGCCTGCCAATGAGACTTTGGAAAGGTCGAGAGTGGGGAGGTCAAACGGGAGCCTTGCTTGCATTGCCGCGACGGCGCTCTCGGCAGCCGCCACAAAGCCCGCCGGGGAGGTCTGAGATCCGGTCCGCTTGGCGGTCGTCTTCGACGCGGGGGCATTCGTGGTGCGCTTTGACGTGGACTTTTTGGCTGTCGTCTTGCGAGTAGCCGGCTTCTTCGCCGCGGCGCGTTTGGCGCTTGTCCGCTTCGCAGTCGTCTTTGTGGCGGGCTTGGTGGTTCTGGTCAGTGGTGTGGTGGTGTCGTTCACGGTGTTCCCTTCGAGTTGTCGCCGTTGGTACGGCTTGCGTCGTTCTCAATCTGGAACGCCGCATAGATCTCAAGCAGGACCGAGCGTTGTCGCTCGGTCAGCGTCGTGTCGCCAGCTATTGACGCTGTCACAGCCTCGTCACCGGCACGTTCTTGCAGGATCCCGGCCCGCACGTACAAGGTCTCCGCGGAGATCCGCAGACCTTTGGCAATCTGAGCCAAAATCTCGGCGCTGGGCTTACGTAGCCCACGTTCGACTTGGCTGAGGTACGGGTTGGAAACCCCGGCGTTTGCGGCTAACTGTCGAAGCGACAGTTGAGCAGCATTGCGTTGTTCGCGGATGTAGTCCCCGAGTCCGGTGACGTCAATCCTGGCCATGACCCCATGATGCCCCAGGAGTGCTTGCTGGAGCAAGCGGAGAGCAAGCAGATGGGCGTGACGTGCCCCACAGTCCCTATCGTTCGGTGCTTTCGAGCACGCCCGACAGCGGGTTATGCGGGAGTTCAAGTCCTGGCACAACGTCGGCGAGCAGGGCCAAAACGCGGCCGTCGATGTCGTCCACGATCCGGCGTACCTCCGGGAGCGGCTGATCGTGGGGATCGTCTACTGGCCAGTCCAGATAGCGGCGCCCCGGGTAGTAAGGGCACGACTCTCCAAAGCCCATCGTGACCACCACGTCAGCGGCTCGAACCATCGCCGCATCAAACGCCTTCGGGTGCTCCTCCGGTAGGAGACCGAGTTCGGACAGCACCACGCGTACTTCGGGGTGGACGGCGTCGGCGGGCTCACTTCCACCAGAAAGCACAACAACGGCGTCGTCGGCGTAGTGGCGCATCAACGCGGCTGCGGCTTGGGAGCGGCCCGCGTTCTTGCGGCACGCGACGAGCACGGTCGGGGTCATGATGCCTCCCGGGCGAGATTCGCAACTGTCATCGTTGGTTGGACTTGAGGCCATAGGAACTTGATGGCGAAAAGGGCGAGAAGCCCTCCGATCAGTTGCGCGGCGATAAACGGCAGCGCGCTCGCCGGCGCTATGCCCGCGAAGGTGTCAGAGAACACACGCGCGATGGTGACTGCGGGATTGGCAAACGAAGTCGACGACGTGAACCAGTAGGCCCCGGTGATGTAGCCCGCGACAGCAACAGGTACCCACGCGCCTCGGCCACCTCGTACCAAACCAAAAATCACGAGACAGAGACCAAAGGTGGCGATGACCTCGGCCAGGAACGTCGAACTCGTGGCTCGGGCCGTTGCCGAAATGCTGACCGTAGAAAGGCCAAACATCGCGTTCGCAGCCACCGCTCCCGACACTCCGCCGAGGATCTGAATCGCGATGTACGCGGCTGTCTCTCCCCGGTGCGCTCCGGTGAGTTCGCGATCCACCAGCGTTACGACGGGGTTGAAGTGCGCTCCTGACACCGACGCGAAAACGACGATCAATGCGAGTAGCACGGCGCCGGTAGCCAACGAATTCTCGAGCAGTTGGAGACCCGAATCTGCTGGCGATCGGCGAGCGGCCGCAATTCCAGAACCCACCACCGCGGCAACCAGGAAGGCCGTACCGAGAAATTCAGCGAGCAGGCGACGACTGAGCGTTGTCTGCGCCACGTCAGGCCCGACCCAGCGTGCGACGAAGCACCTCGAGCCTGGCGGGCACGACGGCGTACCAGACCCAGGTGCCCCTCTTCTCCGACCGGACCAACCCGGCTTCGCGCAGAATCTTGAGGTGATGACTTACGGTCGGTTGGCTTCGACCCACCGGCTCAACAAGGTCACAGGCGCAGGCCTCACCATCCTCAGCGGACGCGATCAGGCTGAGCAACTGGATGCGCACGGGATCACCGAGGGCCTTGAACGCGTCCGCGAGCGCTTGTGCCTCAGCGTCGTTGAGCGCGTCTCGGCGAATGGGCTCACAGCACGAAACAACATCGAGGGCCAGATTCTTGTCACGTCGGGAATCTCTGGTCGACTGGCTCTGTTTTGACATGTGTCAATATTGACATACATCAATGGATAGGTCCAGAATCGAACATCGACGTTTATCGATATGATGAGCACCAGCACCTGA
>JBBRLC010000246.1:0-3366 GCA_038231595.1 Candidatus Nanopelagicales bacterium
CCCTGCGGGAACTGGTAGCGCACAGCCGCTTCTGGGGCGAGCGGGACGTGTATCGAACATCGTCTCTGTCGGACCTGGCCACCTGGCTGGGGGTGGACCCGACGCCATCGGCCGTAGCGGACTCGCTGGCGAAGAGAACCCGTCCCACCGGCGACGCACCGAAAGCCAAGTCGAACGAGTGGCGCAGACTCGACTCCCCACCCTGCACGGGATGTTCACCGCAGTGGGATATGACAGCCGCCTTGATGGCATCGAACACATCGCCCTTGTCTTTGGCGAGATTGGAGACGGGGAAGACGTTCTCGTCCGGGTTCACTCCGAGTGTTTGACTGGTGACGTCTTTGGTTACCAACGCTGTGACTGCGGACCGCAACTGCACGCGGCGTTGGCGCGGGTCGCAGCCGAAGGGCGCGGTGTCGTCCTCTACGTGCGGGGTCACGAAGGTCGAGGCATCGGCCTGCTGCACAAGTTGCAGGCATATCAACTTCAAGACGGTGGCGCTGACACGGTCGAGGCGAATCTCGAGCTCGGCTTGCCTGCGGATGCTCGCGACTACGGCACTGGCGCGCAGATCCTGGCCGACCTCGGCGTGCGCAGCATGCGGCTGTTGAGCAACAACCCGACAAAGCGAGCTGGTCTGGAAGGCTACGGACTCACCATCGTCGATCGCGTTCCCTTGGAGATCACGCCCAATGATCACAACGTCGCGTACTTGCGGACGAAGAGAGATCGAATGGGCCACGACTTGAGCATGGACGCCGGCATCGGTAAACCCGGCGATGTGGATGTTGAGGGGCGGTGACGGACAACACATGAGCGGCGTGAGTGCGGTAAGTGGCGGTGTGCCCGGAATTGATTTGTTTGACTGCGCTGGCATGCGAGTCGTCGTTGTGGCGTCATCCTGGCACCCAGCGCTCATGGAGAATCTGATCGCGAGCGCCGAACGTACGTGTAAGCAGTATTCGGTCGAGGCGCATGTGATTCGAGTTCCTGGCACGTTTGAACTCCCCGTCGTCGCCTTGCATGCGGCCCGATCCGGTGCCGACGCGGTGGTCGCCCTTGGGGTGGTTGTGCGAGGGGGAACCCCTCATTTTGAGTATGTCTGTCGTGCCGCGACTGATGGCCTGACCCGGGTGGCGCTCGACACCGGAGTGGCGGTGGGGTTTGGTGTGCTCACTTGCGACACCGAGGCGCAAGCGCTCGACCGCGCAGGTGGGCCGGACTCAACCGAAGACAAGGGCCAGGAGGCGACCGAAGCCGCGTTGGCGACCGCACTGATCCTGCGGAAGTCGGGCTCACTACCCTGACGCCCGTGAAATCCTTCGACGAGTTGTACGCCGAACTCGCGCTCAAGGCGGCGGCGCACCACACCGGCGCGGGCGATCCGCACTCGCGCACCGTTGAACTCCTCGCCGCGGGCGTACATGAAATCGGCAAGAAGGTTGTCGAAGAAGCCGCTGAAGTTTGGATGGCCGCCGAGCATGAGACCCCAGACCGTGCTGCCGAGGAAATCTCGCAACTGCTCTACCACGTGCAAGTCTTGATGCTGGCCCGTGGCGTCACACTCGACGACGTCAATTCGCACCTCTAGGCCGTTCGAAACATCTAGACCGTTCAAGAAAACTAAGACTGGAGTACGCCGTGTTGCGCGTCGCATTACCCAACAAGGGTCAGTTGTCTGAGCCGTCTCGAGAGATGTTGCGCGAGGCGGGATATTTGCAGTCAGCCACGATGCGCGAACTCGTCGTTCAGGATCCCGACAATGATGCAGAGTTCTTCTTCCTGCGACCACGTGATATCGCGATCTACGTCGGGTCGGGGACTCTTGATGTTGGCATCACCGGACTCGACTTGTTGTTGGACTCCGCCGCCGACGCGGAGTCGATCCTCGACCTCGGATTCGGCCCGTCAACGTTTCGCGTCGCCGTCCCGCACGGCTCCTTTTCTGAGGTCAGCCAACTTGCCGGCAAACGCATCGCCACCTCCTATCCGGGCGTTCTTGAGTCCTACCTCAGTGAGGTCGGGATCGACGCCACGATCGTGAAGCTTGATGGAGCGGTGGAAAACGCAGTGAGACTCGGTGTCGCTGATGCAGTGGCTGATGTCGTGGCCACGGGCACGACGCTTCGTCAAGCAGGCCTCGAAATAATCGGTGAGCCGGTCCTGCGGAGTGAGGCGCTGCTTGTACGCCGCCGCGGCGCGCAGAGTGATCCCGCGCTCGACACGTTCGTGCGTCGGATCCAAGGCGTCATCGCAGCGAGGACTTTCGTGCTGGTGGACTATGACATCCGTGCCGAACTCGTTGATCGCGCATGCGCGATCACTCCCGGCGTTGAGTCTCCTACCGTGTCGCCGCTGCACGATCAAGGTTGGGTGGCCGTACGCGCCATGGTTCCCAAGCGTGAAGTCCACCGGATTATGGACGACCTCTACGAACTCGGTGGCCGCGGAATTATCGTGACCGATATCCACGCCTGCCGGTTGTAGCCCCGACACCGTCACCATGACCTCGATCCCCGACTCCGGGTTTGGCGATGACGCCGGAGCAGCTGACCCCAACGTTCGTCGAGCGATGGACGCATATCGGGCTGGCGTGCTCGCGCACGATGAGCTGGTGGCGGCGCTTCGAGGGACACGGGTACTCGTCGCGGTCCTCGCCGTCCTCGACGAGGCGAGCCCGGACGACCATGACAGCCCCGTCGGCCCGGACGGGGTTCCCGCGGAGAAGGACAGTCACATGGCCGCTGTGTCGATGATCAATCCAGACGGTCGGCGGGGGCTTCTGGCGTTCACCGGGGTGGACTCGCTTGCCCATTGGGACGACGCCGCACGACCCGTGCCGATCAGCTTTGAGTCCGCCCTGGCCGCTGCTCGAGATGAAGGTGCCGCCGCACTCGTTCTCGATGTGACGACCCGACTGGTCGCCATCCCGATCGATGCCTTGAAGTGACCGCCCGTGTCATCGCTTCTGCGCGTGGCGCGTGGCGTCGGATATGACCGATTATTGACCCGGCTGCTGTGCCGTCACCGGAATTCACACCAGCGGCGTTCTTGCCGTTGCTATTGCCTTCGGCTTCGTGTTGGTCGTATGTGCCTATGCTTTTGGACCGATCTCTGGTTGTCACATCAATCCCGCCGTGACGCTCGGCATGCTGTTGCGGGGTCGGATTGATCTCGGCGGGGCTGCCGGTCACCTCGTCGCCCAGTTCGCGGGTGCGATCGCCGGCGCTGGAGTGCTCAAGTGGTTTGTCACCAATGCCGGGGTCAAGGATGAAACCGGCAGTTTGGGATCCAATGGGTATGGGGCTCACATCTCCCAAAGCGGCGCCTTCGTCCTCGAGATCGTCATCACAGCCATATTCGTCC
>JBBRLC010000247.1:0-3331 GCA_038231595.1 Candidatus Nanopelagicales bacterium
CGATGCATCTGCCACATCGCCGATGGGAGTCGCGGCGAGAATCAACGAACCAGACACGCGGTCATCCTGGCAATGCGGTCGAGGACTTGCCCCATCGGCTCCCTATCCTTGCCCGGTGACCGTCACTTCGGTATCCCCGCCGCACGAGAGGACCGACGTCGACGACGCGTCATCCGAGGGCGATCTCGAAGACACCCCGTTAGCCACGCGTCGTATTGATCCTCCCTTGCCGCCGGCCGCCGAACGCCTCAGTTCACCGATGCCCCGGGGAGGATGGCGCGGATGGGCCGGACCGATTGGCGTTACCGCGCTCGCTGCGGCCCTTCGGCTCCCGAGTCTCAGTACGCCCCACGCCTTGGTTTTCGATGAGACGTACTACGTCAAAGATGGCTTGTCGCTAATTCGTTTCGGTTACGAGCGCCAAACCATCGACAACGCGAACTCCGTCATCCTCAGTAGTAACGGCGACGTTTCCTCACTCGACATTTTCAAAGACGATCCTGGCTTCGTCGTACATCCCCCCGTCGGTAAGTGGGTCATCGGACTCGGCCAACACTTCTTTGGTGCCACCCCTTTTGGCTGGCGCATCGGGGTTTGCGTGCTCGGCATCCTGTCGATTCTGATGGTGGCCCGAATCGTTCGCCGACTGACTCGATCGAACTTGCTGGGTATGACGGCCGGACTGCTGATGGCCATTGACGGCATGGCCATCGTGCATAGCCGTACCGCGTTGCTGGATCAAACCATCGCGTTCTGGATCATCGCGGCGTTTGGCACGTTGCTCCTCGATCGAGATCGCACCCGAAAGCGGCTTGCCAGCCGCATCGCCGATCTTGAACCTGGCGCGTTTGGTTCCGGCGGTTTCGGACCTGGCATGGGTATTCGACCTTGGCGCATCATGACCGGGGTGTTCCTGGGGCTGGCGGGTGGAACCAAGTGGAACGGCGTCTTCTACGTCGTCGGGTTCGTGTTCCTCACCTTGCTGTGGGATTGGGGTGCGCGCCGCATGATCGGCGTACGCCTGCCATTTCCTGCCACCCTCGTGCGCGACGCCATTCCCGCCGTGCTCTCCCTGGTCGTACTCGCCGCCGTGGTCTACGTCGCCACCTGGGCCGGATGGTTCCTCACCTCGGGCGGGTACGGCCGGCACTGGGCCGACGGAACCACTGGCATGTTTCCCTTCATCCCCGACGCGCTGCGCTCGTGGTGGCACTACCAGTCCGACATGTACAACTCGAGCGCGAATATCACCTCACCACACGCGTATCGCGCCAACCCCTGGGGCTGGCCGATCATGGCGCGACCAACCAGTTTCTTCTACGCAAGTCCCAAGCTCGGCGAGAACGGCTGCACTGCGCCGCAGTGTGCCCAAGAAGTCATTGCGCTGGGCAATCCCGTCATCTGGTGGGCTGGCGCCCTGGCTCTCCTTCACCAAGCATGGCGGTGGGTCGCCGTACGTGATTGGCGTTCTGGCGCAGTCGTTGTGGGCTTTCTCGCTGGCTGGCTTCCGTGGCTGCATTACCAAGAGCGCACTGTCTTCAGTTTCTACACAATCATCTTCTTGCCGTTCACGATCGCGGCACTGACGATGTCACTCGGGACCATCCTCGGCCGGGCAAATGCATCGCCAAACAGACGCATGTACGGCGCCATGTTTGCCGGCGCGGTCGTACTCGGGGCGATCGCCGCGTCGTTCTTCTTCTTCCCGATTTGGACCGCCCAAATAATTCCACAAACGCAGTGGCAACTGCGGATGTGGTTCCCGACCTGGGTCTAGAGCTGCTAGTTCTGGCTGGACGAGGGGAAGGCGCCCGTACCTTCCGGGGTCGGCTTGAGAACCCAGGCATTGGTGAGTGCTTCCTCGCGCCTGCTCGGGCTGGCGATGACGGTGCGCTCGCTGGGGCCGCCAGCGGCGGTTCCAATCACCGACCAGCCGAGATCCACGGCCTTCTGACGGCAACGGCGGTACTCCAGTGACATGCCATCGGACTTCAGGTGCAACTCGCCACTGAGTTCGGGCGGGATGAGTTCGGGCTTGATGAGCTTCACGATGCGATCGTCTTGGTCGAAGATCTCGAGGACACGCTTGCGAGCTACTCGGTCGGCCCACTTGCCGGTAAAGAAGTTGCGCAACCCGACCCACTTGGTGAGCGTCGTGTTTTCGTCGATCGGGATATTCGTGTCCCAGATGATCTGGCGCCCAAGTGCGAACTGAACGTCGATCATCACGATCGACGGGAAGTAGAACGCGGTACGAACCGTCACCTCCGGTGGGCGACCGTCGTACTTCTTTTTGAAGAATCCACCGGGCTTCTGCGGGGGACGCTGAATTGCGGTGAGGCGTGCACCCCAATCCCAACTCTCAATATCGAGGTCTTCAACCTGAGGCTCGTCACGGTTTCCGAAGGCGCTGCCGTGCACCCAGGGTGTGTGCGCGATGTCGGTGCCGTTTTCGACAACTCGCTCGAAGTTAGCGTCCCATTTCCACTCGCCGCGAAGTTGGCGGAAGGACGGGTCGTCCATGAAGTCCAACTGCGGGATCGGCACACGGTCGGCTTCGGCGATATCGCCGGGAAAGACCCAGATCCAGCCGTGCCGCTCCTCGACCGGGTATGCGTCCACGCGAGCCTTCTTCGACAGCGGACGTCCCTCGCGCAGAGCAGGGATTCGGGTGCAGACGCCTTCACCGTTGTAACCCCAGCCGTGGTACGGGCACACAACTGTGTCGTTCTCGACCCAGCCACTGGACAGTGGCGCCCCGCGGTGGATACAGACGTCGGACAGCGCTCGTGCCTTGTTGTCTGAGCCTCGGTAGAGGACCAGATCCTGACCCAACAAGCGGTGCTGGGACGGCTTGTTGGTGATCTCGTCGCTGAATGCCAAGGCGTACCAGAAGTTCTTGTACATGCTCTGCCTCCGAAGGAAATCGCCCAACCATGGCGCCCGAACAACAGACGCGCAACTCGAATCGCAGGTCCGCGACCAGAGTAAGTGAGTGCTGACTCACATCGTGCGCGAGTCCGCCGCAAGTGTCAAGACGAACCGGCATTAATCCGAGTTCAACGGTTGCTTCCCGGTTCCAAACATCGTCGGAAGCCACCCGAAGGACAGCAATAGCGCGAACGACGTAACTGCGATCGCGAGGGTGCTTGGGCGAACCACAGCGCTTACTGGTTGACCAAGCATAGGGTCGGGTCCGGTTCGCATAAACATGCGACGACTTCCGTCACCTGATCCTCGGAGGCCATCATGCCGTCCATCGACCTAGCTCCGGCCGACGAAGCTCGGGCCGAGGAGTTCGCGGAGACTCTGTTCATGGCGGCGCTGGCGA
>JBBRLC010000248.1:0-3309 GCA_038231595.1 Candidatus Nanopelagicales bacterium
ATCGCGTCCACGGGTCGACCGGGCCCGGTTCTAGTCGACATCTCGAAGGACGCACTGCAAGCAGCGACTCGATTCCATTGGCCGTCGTCGATCGATCTGCCGGGATATCGGCCGACGATCAAGCCGCACATCCGCCAAATCCGTGAAGCCGCGCGGATGATCGTGGAATCCTCGCGACCGGTGCTCTACGTCGGTGGAGGGGTCATCCGGGCCGAAGCATCGGCGGAGTTGCGTCGACTTGCTGAACTCACCGGAATCCCTGTCGTCACCACGCTGATGGCTCGGGGAGCCTTTCCGGACTCCCATGTCTTGCATCTAGGGATGCCGGGCATGCACGGAACTGTGGCCGCGGTCGGTGCGCTGCAGAAGAGTGACCTGCTTATCGCGTTGGGAACCCGTTTTGACGATCGCGTCACGGGCAAACTTTCGTCCTTCGCCCCTGATGCTGCGGTCATCCACGCCGACATTGATCCTGCGGAAATCTCCAAGAACCGCACCGCTAACGTCCCGATCGTTGGTGACGCGCGAGAGGTTATCCTCGAGTTGATCATCGCGCTGGAAGCCGAGCGCGCGTCGGGACACATGGGCGACTACGCGGCGTGGTGGGCGCGCTTGGCCCAAATGCGTGAGACGTACCCACTGGGCTGGACGCACCCGGACGACGGCTCGCTGTCTCCGCAGTACGTCATCGAACGTCTCGGGAAAATCGTTGGGCCAGAAGCGGTCTATGCCGCGGGTGTGGGCCAGCATCAGATGTGGGCGGCGCAGTTCATCGGCTACGAACGACCGCATTCTTGGCTGAACTCTGGCGGCGCGGGAACCATGGGGTACGCCGTGCCGGCGGCGATGGGCGCCAAGGTTGGTTGCCCCGATCGCACGGTGTGGGCCATTGATGGAGATGGTTGCTTCCAGATGACCAATCAAGAATTGGCCACCTGTGCGATCAACGACATCCCGATCAAGGTCGCCATCATCAACAACAATTCGTTGGGGATGGTACGTCAGTGGCAGACGCTGTTCTACAACCAGCGTTATTCCAACACCGATCTGCACACCGATCGGATCCCAGACTTCGTCAAACTTGCTGATGCATACGGCTGTCACGGCCTTCGGTGCGATTCGCCCGATGACGTCGACGCCACTATCGACAAGGCGATGGGTCTCAATGACGCGCCCGTGGTGGTCGACTTCGTCGTACACCGCGACGCGATGGTGTGGCCGATGGTCGCCGCCGGTACGAGCAACGACGACATTCAGTACGCCCGCGAGTTAGCACCTAAATGGGACCGAGAGGACTGACCGACATGAGCAGGCACACACTTTCGGTCCTCGTCGAGGACCAACCTGGTGTTTTGGCGCGCATTGCGGCGCTGTTTTCCCGGCGAGGATTCAACATCGAGTCACTCGCCGTGGGACAAACTGAAGTCCCCGATGTGTCACGCATGACGATTGTCGTCAACGTTGATGACTTGCCGTTGGAACAAGTCACCAAGCAGTTGAACAAGTTGATCAACGTGCTCAAGATCGTCGAACTTGACCCGACGTCCTCGGTCGCTCGCGAACTGATCTTGGTGAAGGTCAAGGCTGACGCCGAGGCCCGCTCCCATGTCCTGGAGATCGTCGCCCTGTTTCGTGCCAAGGTCGTCGACGTGGCTGCCGACGCTGTGACGATCGAAGCCACCGGTTCGCGGGACAAACTCGAAGCCCTTCTTCGTCTCCTCGAGCCGTACGGCGTCAAGGAACTCGTCCAGTCCGGCATGGTGGCGCTGGCGCGAGGCTCACGGTCCATCGCCGAACGTCAACTCCGATCGGCGGATCGACCCGCGTAAGTTCGCCGCCCACCGGGTGGAACGCACCTTCGGTGAAAGGACGAGCGCTCACCCCAACGACCTCGAAGTGCCTCATACCGCCTAATCTGCCCGCATATCCGCCCTCACCATCTCCTACGAAGGAGCCCGATCCCCGTGGCCGAAATGTTTCATGACGACGACGCTGACCTCGCTGTGATCCAAGGCCGCCACGTTGCGGTTCTGGGATACGGAAGCCAAGGACATGCGCACGCATTGTCGTTGCGCGACTCTGGCGTCGACGTACGCGTCGGCCTGCCGGAGGGGTCCAAGAGTCGCGCCAAGGCCGAGGGTGAAGGTTTGCGTGTGGTTGATCCTGCCACCGCGTGTGAGGAAGCGGACCTCATCATGATCCTCGCGCCCGATCACGTGCAGCGTCATCTCTACGCCGACGCGGTTGCCCCGAATCTCGTCGACGGCGACGCCGTCTTCTTCGGCCACGGTTTCAACATTCGTTTCGGCTACATCACTCCGCCCGCCGGTGTCGACGTGGCGATGGTGGCCCCGAAGGGCCCCGGCCACTTGGTCCGGCGCGAATATGTGGCGGGTCGCGGCGTACCGGTGCTGGTTGCGGTGGAGCAGGACGCGACTGGCAAGGCATGGGACCTCGCCCTGGCGTACGCCAAAGGCATCGGCGGATTGCGTGCCGGTGGCATCAAGACGACGTTCACCGAAGAGACCGAGACGGACTTGTTTGGTGAGCAGGCCGTGTTGTGCGGAGGCGCGTCGCAATTGGTTCAGTACGGTTTCGAAACGCTGATTGAAGCGGGCTATCAGCCCGAAGTCGCCTACTTCGAGTGCTTGCACGAACTGAAATTGATCGTTGACCTCATGTATGAAGGCGGCATCGCCAAGCAGCGTTGGTCGGTGTCTGACACCGCGGAGTACGGCGACTACGTCTCCGGTCCGCGAGTGATCGATCCGCGGGTCAAAGACAACATGCGTGCAGTGCTCGCCGACATACAGAACGGATCGTTCGCGGCCCGCTTCATCGCGGACCAGGACGCGGGCGCCCCGGAGTTCACGGCACTACGCGCGAAGGGCGAAGTGCACCCGATCGAAGCGGTTGGCCGCAAACTTCGTGGCCTCATGTCGTGGGTGACATCCAGCGACGGCGACTACCACGAAGGCACCGCCACCCGCTAAGCCTGATCTGTGCGGTGAAGGTGGCTCAAGGATGCGCGAGAGGCACGTGATCTTCCGGTGTGAGACGCAGATCTCGTACGTCCTCGTGAAGGCGTTCACAAGCGGCTAGGTAGGATCGGCGGGCGCATTCGCGCAGCTTCCACACTCGATCGCGAAGGTGCACACACGTGAGCAAGCCCATCGTCTTGATCGCCGAAGAGCTCTCCCCGGCAACCGTTGAGGCCCTTGGTCCGGACTTCGAAATCCGCCACTGCGATGGCGCGAACCGCGCCGAGTTGCTTCCCGCGATCGCCGACGTTGACGCGATCTTGATCCG
>JBBRLC010000249.1:0-3290 GCA_038231595.1 Candidatus Nanopelagicales bacterium
AGCGAGTCCATGGCGCGACAGACAACCCGCGCTTCGAACTGCATGTCCCGGCTGCGTGTGCCAACGCGCATCAACGTTGCTTGGGTTTCGATCACGTCGCCAGCGTGAACGGGTGCAAGGAATTGCACGTCGTCGTATGACGCAAAGAGTCCTTCGTCTCCATCGGTACGTATACACAACTCAGTCGCCACGTCGCCAAACAGGCCCAAGACGTACGCCCCGTCAACGAGATTGCCGCCATAGTGCCCGTGGGAGTACGGCACGTAGCGGCGGTGGACCACGGTTGCCCCAACCCGGGCATCGGCGGGCTCGTCGGCGGGCTCGTCGGCGGGCTCAGTCACAGGCTCGTCATTCACAGCGAAAGTCTCTCACTCGGGATTGGAGCACTGGGATTGGAGCACAGTGCGTGCACAAGGTAGGACGCGACCTCGCCGGGAGTAGTTCCCCGACCGAAGATCCGATCGACCCCAAGGTCGCTGGTCATGGTCTCATCGAAACGAGGCCCGCCGATGACGAGCAGCGGGCGCTTGTCCTCCGGGAAGGCCTCCCGAAAGGCGGCCGACATCTCCCTTGTGTTGTGCAGGTGAGCGTCGCGTTGCGTGACGACCTGAGAAACAAGAACGGCATCGGCACGATTTGTTCGAGCCGCCTCGACGAGCTCCGGAACGGTCACTTGCGCACCAAGATTGATGACCTGGATCTCTTGGTAGTACTCCAGGCCTTTCTCGCCGGCGAAGCCCTTGATGTTCAAGATTGCGTCAATCCCCACGGTGTGGGCATCAGTTCCGATGCACGCACCGACGACCACTAGTGGTCGTCGCAGGGACGTCTTAATAGCGACGTTGACTTCCTTGGGGCTCAGGAGGTCATGGTCTCGTTCGATCACGACCACCTTCGACACGTCGACCAAGTGGTTCACCGCGCCGTAGACGATGAAGAAACTAAAGTCCGGTCCGATGGCCTTGGAGTGCACGACCATCGCGGGATCCATGCCCATGGCGTTAGCCAGTTGAAGTGCCGCGCCCTCGGCTCGCTTGTCATGTGCAATGGGAAGGGTGAACGAAAGCTGAACCATCCCATCGCCGGTGGCGTCGCCGTACGGGCGAATGATCGTCATCTTGTCGACCGGCTTGTTCATCGTGGCCCGTCCAACGCCTCGGTCACCGGATTGAGATAGCCCGAGGCTCGACGTACGACCCCATCGAGGCCCTTGCCCTTGTCCGCCGGACGCTTCATCAGCCCGAAGGTGCCGTCGGCAATTGCCTCAAGCAACGTGTCGTCGACGATTTCGACCAGCAAGTTCACCGCCTCGGCGAGCACCTGATGTGCGCGTTCGACGATGAATCCGTCGCGTTCCGGGCGGAAGTCCTCATGGAGTTGACCCGCAGCATCGAGCACATATCGCACGTTTTGTAGAGCCAAATCTCGATCGGACAGCCAGGGCGTCACCACGGCCTCGGTCATCATCCCCACCAGCAAGATTCCTTGACCGGTAAGGGCGCCGGCCAAGTTGAAGAAGCCGTCCAGGAGATATCCGCGAAAGACATCACCTGTCATGTGCTTCGTGGGAGGCATCCATTTCAGCGGTGCGTTGGGGAAGAGTTCGCGCGCGAGCAGGGCGTGTGCGAGTTCCATCCGGAAGGAGTCGGGGATCTCGGGGTTGATTTCGAACGCATGCCCAAGTCCCAGTTGCCAGTCATCGAGTCCGGCCTCTTTGGCAAAGTATTCGTTGAGTAGTTGGCTCACGGTCACGGTGTGTGCCGCCTCGACGGCGTCGGCTGTCGTGAGGTAGTTGTCCTCGCCGGTGTTGATGATGATGCCGGCGCGGGCGTGAACCTGGCGAGAGAATCTCTGATCGACGAACGTGCGGATCGGGTTAATGTCGCGGAACAGAATCCCGTACATCGAATCGTTGAGCATCATGTCGAGCCGCTCAAGACCGGCGAGGGTGGCGATCTCGGGCATGCACAAGCCCGATGCGTAGTTCGTAAGTCGCACGTAGCGACCCAACTCGCGACTTGTGTCGTCCAGTGCAGCACGCATGAGTCGGAAGTTGGCTTGAGTCGCGTAGGTACCCGCATACCCTTCCCTCGTTGGACCCTCCGGCACGTAGTCGAGCAACGACTGACCCGTCGATCTGATTACTGCAATGACGTCGGCGCCCTCCCGCGCGGCAGCTTGAGCCTGTGGAATGTCCTCATAGATGTCGCCCGTTGCGACGATGAGATATATCCACGGGGTAGGCGGATTGCCGTACTTGGCAATCAACTTGTCGCGATCACGCCGATTCCGATCGATGCGTGCGATGCCGCTTTCAGTGGATTTTCTCGCCGCTGATGCAGCTTGCGTCGCGTCACGGCTCTCGGGGATTCGAAACTTTATCGAGCCCGCAGCCGCCTTCTGCGCGAGTACGGCCAGATCTGCGGCCTCGCCTCGCACCAGCGCGTCCCATACCGGCAGTGCTACACCGTGTTCAAGACCCACCGAGTCCCGCACTGCGTCCACGAGTCGGTTGGACCAGGGAATGCCATCCACGTCGGCGCCCTCGAGGCCTGACATACGTAATACGGCGCGTTCGACGGACACAGTCGTGTGCGAGATGGCCAACTTGACCACGGGTGCCCCAGCCTTGCGCGCGAGCGAACGCGCGCGGCGAACGACCACCGGGTCAAGTTGCAGTTTCTTTGTGGGTCGCGTTGTCGCTGGCTTGTTTGTCGCTGGCTTCCCTTTTGCAACTGCACTCACGCCAACACCTCGTCCTCGATGAAAATAGTTCTACCCCGCACGACTGTCCGCCGGCACGTGGGTGTGTCGTCGCCAGCCGCAAAGTCGGGGAGTCCGCTGGAGCCGGGCGGGTGGGGATTGGTGTCGCGCGGAGCCCATACCGCGTACGTGGCGTCGCGTCCGGGAGCGAGCACTCCCCCCTCGTCATTACCAGCGGCGTACCAGCCGCCGACCGTGTGAGCAGCGAACGCGGTGTGCACGTCAAGACGCTGACGGGGCGTCTGGTGATTCACGGCGGCGCGAACGCCAGCCCACGGATCCAACCTCGTCACGGGTGCATCACTACCGAAGGCGAGCACAACGCCGCGCGCGTGCATGTCTGCGTAGGGATTCATGGTCGCTGCCCGCTCTAGCCCAAGTCGCTGAACGTACATACCGTCGGTGCCGCCCCAGAGGGCGTCAAACGCGGGTTGAACGCTGGCGACTATCCCGAGTTCAGCGAACAGCGTGATGTGATCAGCATCAACCATTTCGACATGTTCGAGTCTGTGGCGGGCTACCCGAAG
>JBBRLC010000250.1:0-3280 GCA_038231595.1 Candidatus Nanopelagicales bacterium
ATCCACGCCGCGACCGCCCGGCGCTCCCATTGTTGGACGTGACCGAGTCTCAGCGCTACGTCGGCGACGTGCGGGGTCGCGTTCTCGATGTTCTCGAATACGTTGCGCTAGAGGGTCGGCCGCTCTTGGAGAAAGGTTTTGCCTTCGGGATGATCGTCCAACACGAAGCGCAGCACGACGAAACGATGTTGGCTACGCATCAGTTGCGCCGAGGTGACGCCGTACTCAGTGCGCCTGCTCCTTTGCACGCCTCTGACGTCGGCTCGCTGCCAGAGATGATCGTGATTCCTGGTGGCGATTTCACCATGGGCACGTCCACCGAGCCATGGGCTTTGGACAATGAGCAGCCCGCACATGTGGTGCATGTGCCAGCGTTTCGGATCGACACGACGCCGGTCAGCAATGCGGCGTACCAGGAGTTCATCGCTGACGGTGGTTACGACGACGTGCGCCTGTGGAGCGATGAGGGCTGGGCCCACCGTCACAGCGATGGCTTGTTTGCCCCGCTGTTCTGGCGACGCGATGGAAGGCAATGGATTCGTACCCGCTTTGGCCGCGACGAGATTGTCCCGCCGGATGAGCCCGTCGTTCATGTGTGTTGGTACGAAGCAGATGCGTTTGCACGTTGGGCGGGCAAACGGCTGCCGACCGAACGCGAGTGGGAGAAGGCGGCTCGCTACGATCCGGTGACCGGTCGGTCGCGCCGATTCCCTTGGGGTGACGGAGAGCCCACGCCCGAGCGGGCGAATCTCGGTCAGCGTCATCTGCAACCGGCGGCCGTGGGCTCGTACTCGCTGGGTGCGTCGGCGTATGGCGTACGACAACTCATCGGCGACGTGTGGGAGTGGACGGCGAGCGATCTGGCGCCCTATCCCGGTTTCCGTGCGTGGCCGTACCGCGAGTACTCCGAAGTGTTCTTTGGCGGCGACTACAAGATGCTGCGTGGTGGATCCTTTGCCACCGATTCCGCTGCGTGCCGCGGGACGTTCCGCAACTGGGACTACCCCATTCGCCGTCAGATCTTCGCGGGTTTCCGTTGTGCCGCCGATGTCGAAACGTCAGAGTCGTCGGGTTCGTATGCGTCGACTGATCGGTTTGAGTCGTCGACTGGTGAGCGCTGACTGTGTGCCGCCATCTCGCGTACATCGGGCCACCGACCACGCTTCAATCGCTGCTGATTGATCCCGCGCATTCGTTGGCGCAGCAGTCGTGGGCGCCGCGGCTTCAGATCAGTGGAATCATGAACGTCGATGGCTTTGGTGTGGGCTGGTACGAGCACGGATCGAGTGGCGAGACTCCGGCTCGCTATCGGCGGGATCGACCAATCTGGACCGACTCAGGATTTTCAGACTTGGCCCGAGTGACGTCCTCGCCGGCCATCCTCGCGGCGGTGAGGTCCGCATCACCTGGGCTGCCATTTGGTGAAGCGGCCTGCGCGCCATTCGTCCACGAGCGGTGGTTGTTTAGTCTCAACGGTTCTCTCGAGGGATACCCCGACAAAGCGGCGCCTCTGCTGGACCATCTCGACCCTACTCGGCTGTTGGGAATGGAAGCCGCGACGGATTCCGCGCTGCTGTGGTTGTTGGTTCAGACCCAACTCGATAGGGGTGCAGCGCTTGGCGACGCGTTGGGATCCGTGGCGCACGTAGCTGCTCAGCACTGCGACGGACGCTTGAATTTCCTGCTGACCGACGGCGTTGAGATTGCGGCGACGGCGATCGGCAACAGTCTCTTTTGGCGTAGGACCAACGACTCAATCGTTGTCGCCTCCGAGCCCCATGACGACGAAGAAGGTTGGACTCGCGTGCCCGATCAATCGCTGCTCACTGCATCGCTCGCCGACGGAGTCACGGTGATGTCGTTGTGAGTGAGTATCGCCTTGACGTACATCTTCCGCCGGAGTACGCCGCCGACGCACTACGCCGCGATGCGCTAGCGGGTCTGACGAGCGTCCCAAAGTCCTTGCCGCCCAAGTGGTTTTACGACAAGGTCGGCAGTGCGCTCTTCGAGCAGATCACCAAGCTGCCGGAGTACTACCCAACCCGCGCCGAACGCGAAATCCTTGAGACCCACGCCGCGCACATCGCGTCGGTGAGCGACACGGACACGTTGGTCGAACTCGGTTCGGGTTCGTCGATCAAGACTCGATTGCTTATTGACGCCATGATTGCGTCGCAGGGTTTACAGAACTATGTCGCGCTTGATGTGAGTGAAGACGCGTTGCGTGAAGCCGCGGATTCGCTCACCGGTGACTACCCGGGTCTGCAGTTGCACGCATTGGTCGCTGACTTCACCAATCAACTGCACCTCCTGCCGACGTCCGGCAAGCGTCTCGTCATCTTCCTCGGCGGAACGCTCGGAAACTTCGAACCGACCGCTCGCGCCGATTTCTTGCGGCAGGTACGCGACTCTCTTGCACCACACGATCGCTTCCTCATCGGGGCCGATCTGGTCAAATCTCCGGACGTGTTGGTTCCGGCGTACGACGACTCAGCAGGTGTTACCGAAGCCTTCAATCGCAACGTCCTGGAAGTGCTCAACCGAGGCCTCGATGCAAACTTCGTCGCCGAAGACTTCGATCACGTTGCGACCTGGGATGCGAGCAACGAGTGGATGGAAATGAGTCTCCGATCGTGCGAGGACCAAAAGGTACGAGTGGGCGGTCTTGACCTCGACGTCTCCTTTGCTGCGGGGGAGTCGATGCGTACCGAGATATCGGCGAAGTTCCGGCGTGAGCGGTTGGAAGCAGAGATGGATCTGGCCGGCTTCACCCAATCCGGCTGGTGGACCGACTCTGGTGAGCGATTCTCCCTGTCGTTGTGGGCGCCTCAATAGGCGCTGTCCGCTAATCCTGTGCTCGTGGTTGCTTCCCGGCCAGAAATCAGGTGGGAAGCAACCATTGGCCCCATATTGGCGACGCCTCTCTCAACCCAACGCAGCATCAACTCCGTAGATGGTGATCAAGATTGAGGCGTCATGCTGCGACCAACTCGTACCCCCTGGTCTCGATGAGTTTGCGCATCTCCTTCAGGGCTTTTGATTCGATCTGACGAATTCGTTCGCGGGTGACTCCGAAAACGTCGCCAATTTCCTGAAGAGTCATCGGATCGCCCTTGCCGCAACCGGTGTCGAAACCGAAACGCATCCGCACGACGTCGGCCTGCCGTTGGGGGAGCGAATCAATCATCGCGTCGAGCTCTTCGCACGTGCCGTCTGTGGCCTCCAACATCAGATCGATCTGCGACACCTCGTCGACTGGATCGATGAATGACTCCGGTGC
>JBBRLC010000251.1:0-3280 GCA_038231595.1 Candidatus Nanopelagicales bacterium
CACACCCGTCGACTCCCACGTGGCGTACTGGTTCATCGGTCTGTTCGGCCAGCAGTGTAGAAATCGCCTGCTGCAGTGGATGATCTGGCCGGCAATACGATCGCTGGTCCCAACCCTGAATGACGCAGGTTGCGAGCATGGCCGCGTGTTTCCCAGAACAATTCATCGCGATCGACGATGGACCACGCCCCGTGCGAAGCCACTCTGCACGAACTTCCTCGCCGTACGGCAATGACTCGGGCGTGGCCAGCGCGACCTCCGTCAACCCTGCCAGGGTCAAGATCGTGCGCACGCCTTCGAGGTGGAATTCCTCTCCGCTGTGCGAAGCAGCAGATAGGGCCAGCAGATGATCTTTAATGTTCAAACCACACGACACCATCGCTGCGGCTTGCATCGGCTTGTTGGTTGATCGCGGAAAAATCGGGGCGTGAGGATCGCCCAACTCCACTGCGATCGATCCGTCTTCGTGGAGAACGACCAACGAACCTCGGTGACGCCCTTCAATGAAACCGGATCGGACAACGTCGACGAGTTCTACTGAATGTTGCATGACACTGACTCCTGGGTCGTCAGTTCAGGACTCCGAGCCGGTCTCGAGCAACACGTCAACATTCGCAGAGCCTTCTTGATAGCGACGAGTCATCTCTTCGCTGAGCGCATTGGCAACTTTCTGTACCTGTACCCGAGTTACTGATACTTCTTGCTCGTGCCGCGACAAGCTGACAATGGCGGCGTCAAGTTCTTCAATCGATCGCGCGCCGACATCAGACATCACCGCGTCAGAGATCGCCTGTTCGGCCCGGCGGCGATGCTCATCGACACGTGTCGGTTCGACATTGACATGTCGACCTAATCCACGCGGCTCGGGACGAGGGTCGGACAGGATCTCGACCAAGCTGTCGATCAAACTTCGTCCCTCGTTGGCCGGGTCTCGGCGGGCCAACTCAGCACGCACGATGTCGATTCGCCCGTGCAGCATCCGGCGCAAGAACGACAAGTCGGCTTCCTCTTGCTCAGCGAGGAACCGCCGGGAGCGGATCTCGGTGATATCCATCCCAGCAAGATCGGCAATGAATTCTTCGGCAAGGACTAGGTCAACACGGCGTCGACCTCCGGGCACCGGCTTGGTCATCAGACCACCCCTCTGGATCCGGCACGCCGGTCCTTGACGTTGAGCATGGCGCGAGCTTCATCCGTCGACATGGGCGGACGCAGAGCCAGCGTGGCGAGAGTAGCGGCCCGCTCGACCAGTTCCGCGTTGTCCCGGACTGGACGCCCCGGCGCGTACGTCAAGGTGTCCTCCATCCCGACCCTCAGATGCCCTCCTGCCGCCAGTGCAGCGAGGGCCACCGGCAGAGTTTGGCGCCCTACGCCGGTCGCCGACCAGGTGGCACCTTCGGGGAGGGCGGCGATTCCAGCTCCCAGCGCCTCAATCGTCCCCGGCATCCCACCGGGGACTCCTAAGACGAAGTCGCAGTGGACCTTGCCCCCGTATGGCGCGCCTGCTTTGTCGAGCAATCGCCTCAGCGTGTGAACCTGCCCCAGGTCAAAGAGCTCGAACTCCGGGACCACCTCGGCCTCCTGAGTACGCCGGAACAGATCCACGATGAATGGCCACGGGTTCGAGAACACGTCGTCGCCAAAATTCAGTGTGCCGCAGGTCAATGAACACGAGTCTGGCTCCGCCTCGAGGACCGCAATTCGAGCCGACAACGGATCGGTGACCGCGCCCCCAGTCGAGAGCTGAACGATCAGATCGGTCGTCTCTCGGACCGCTTGGACCGTTTCTCGCAGGGCCACGGGGTCCAGGGAGGGTTGGGCGGCGGCGTCACGGATGTGGATGTGGATCACCGCGGCTCCGGCGCTCTGGCAGTCCTTTGCCGTGGAAACAAGCTCGTCGAGGGTGACGGGGAGCGCCGGCGCCTCAGCCTTGGCCGTTTCAGCCCCGGTAGGGGCCACAGTGATTAGCGTGGAAGACGTCACAGCGGCCATGGTGGCATGCCCCGACCCGCCCGCGCGCGCCTGCGGCATTTGGGTGAAAAAATGCCTCGTCGACGCTCAACACCGAGCGGTGGATGGCCGATGCCAACAAGGTCAAGGAGTCGGTGGATCCGACTACCGGAATTCGATCGCGCCGTGAGGAGGAGTCGCCGATGACAGAACGCGGCCACTCCGTGCACATCGACCAACTTCTCGAGGACTTGGCCACTCAGCAGGCCACCGGCTGCCTGCGCGTTGATGACCATGCCGACCAGGAAGCTTTGGTGTGGCTCAAGGATGGCCTGGTCTATTCCGTCCAAGTTCCCGGTCGCCGACCGCTTCTCGGCGTACGCCTGATGTCGTGTGGCGCTCTAGCACCAGAGGCCCTCGCCGAAGCGCTGGAAGCCCAGCGCACAGAGTTGCAAGGCTGGAAACTCGGAGAACTCCTCGTCCATCTCGGATTCGTCGATCGCGACGTGGTCGAAGCGTTCGTGCTGGAACAACTTCACGACCAGATGGCTGATTTGTTGGCGTGGGAGATTGCCAATTACCGATTCCGTAGCGGTCGAAAGACTCGACAAGATGTCGCGCCACCGGTGGACGTGGACTCTTTGATCGCGGACGCGTTAGTTCGACGCGCGCAATGGGCAGAGATGCATGCACGCGTCGGCGGCGCCGACTCGATCCCGACACTGGGAACGGCGGACCTGGATCAAACGGATGTTGTGCTCGGTCCCAATGAGTGGTCCTTGCTCTGCAAGGTCGACGGTACGAGGACGTTGGCTGAACTCGGAGATGACTGCGGCTTCACACTTTTCGAGACGGCCCAGGTCGTTGAAGGTCTTATCGACGCTGGGCTGCTCGACATAGAAGAACCCGCACCGGTGATTGATGAGCCAGTTGAGCAAGTTGAGGTAGACCTCGACGACGACCTGGACGTGGCAAACTCAGTCGCGCGCGTTACCGCTGCCTTGACCGATCTGTTTGCGGCCAATGAGGCGACGAGGGCCCAAGAAGCTCAACGGATCGCGGCAGAAGCACAACTTGTTGAGGATGAGCGGCTCGCGGAAGAAGCACGACTCATCGAAGAAGCACGACTGACCGAAGAAGCACGACTGACCGAAGAAGCACGACTGACCGAAGAAGCACGACTGACCGAAGAAGCACGACTGACCGAAGAAGCACGACTGGCTGACGTTGCGCGTGCGGCTGACGTTGCCCGAGCGTTAGACCAAGAACGCCTTGCGGGGGAGGCTCGTGCGGCCGAGGTAGCCCGCCTCGCCGATGAAGCTCGCGCGGC
>JBBRLC010000252.1:0-3272 GCA_038231595.1 Candidatus Nanopelagicales bacterium
CGCCCGGTCGTCGTCGATGCTCTGTCGCAAATCCTCGGTCGAGAAATCAGGATTGCCGTGACCGTCGATCCGGCCATCGCCCCACTCCTCGATGACGATGCCACCGACGAACTCGCCGACGCCACATATGCCGAAGCTGTGCCGTTCCTGGACCTCCCCCGGTCACACAGTTCAGCCGTGGTTGACGTCTCGCAGACCTCTAGTTCCGTGCCTCCAGGCGCCGACGTTGCAGCCATGCGTAACGACCTGGCGCAGAACCGTCATGGAAATTCGGGTACGCCAACTCGGCCGGCGGGTTCGCGCCCTGGAACGGGATCACCAGGAACTCGGGCCGACGAAGGCAGCCGACTCAACCCGAAATACACCTACGATACATTCGTTATTGGTTCGAGTAACCGTTTTGCCCACGCCGCTGCCGTGGCTGTAGCGGAGCAACCTGCGAAGGCGTACAACCCACTCTTTATCTATGGCGAGAGTGGGCTAGGAAAGACCCACCTGCTCCATGCGATCGGTCACTACACGCACACGCTGTACGCCGGTGCGCGCGTTCGTTACGTGAGTTCTGAAGAGTTCACCAACGAATTCATCAACTCCATTCGTGACGATAAAGCCGCTGTGTTCCAACGGAGATACCGTGATGTCGACGTACTACTCGTCGATGACATTCAATTCTTGTCCGGCAAAGTGCAGACCCAAGAAGAGTTCTTCCACACGTTCAACACGTTGCACAACGCGAACAAACAGATCGTTGTCACATCGGACTTACCACCGAAACAGTTGCAAGATTTTGAGGACCGGATGCGGTCGCGGTTCGAATGGGGCTTGATCACCGACGTTCAACCGCCTGACCTTGAAACCCGCATCGCGATCTTGCGAAAGAAGTCAGCGCAAGAACGGCTGCCAACACCACCAGAGGTTCACGAGTTCATCGCATCGAAGATTTCCACCAACATCCGTGAACTTGAAGGCGCGCTCATTCGAGTCACCGCGTTCGCGAATCTCAATCGGGCACCGGTCGATTTGGCCTTAGCCGAAGTAGTCCTCAAAGACCTGATAACCGACCAAGCGGGACCCGAGATCACCGCCTCGTTGATCATGGCCCAGACGGCGCAATATTTTGGGGTGACCCTCGACGATCTGTGTGGTTCATCCCGTAGTCGCGTGCTAGTGACCGCCCGACAAATCGCGATGTACTTGTGTCGTGAGTTGACTGACCTCTCGTTGCCCAAGATTGGCCAGCAATTCGGTGGCCGAGATCACACGACAGTGATGCATGCGGATCGTAAGATCCGCCACCTCATGGCCGAGCGACGAAGTCTGTACAACCAGGTCACCGACCTCACCGGTCGCATCAAGTCCCAAGCCCGCCACGCCTAGTGCCCGCACACCCCAAACACGCGAAATTTGCCCCCTCCAGGCTCACGTTGGGTGACCAGTCGGGTTGTTGTGGTCACCGTACGCATACACACGTGGGGACAACCTGTGGATGAATCGCTCGCTCACGGCCGATGGACTTCTCCGGTGGCGCTAGTTCAACGCTGGGGACAACCGGGGGACGTGGTCGGGACAACTACACGGTGCCCTGGGGATAACTGGGGACAATACCCGTTGTTCCTATTCGATCCGAGTTCTCCACAGCTCTATCCACAGGGACTGGTGGACGGTGACACGCGATCTCACCTGCCACGACGGGCGTTATCCACATCGTCCACCGGCGCTATGACGACAACGAACTATCTACTCAACGTGTCTTGGAATTCTGAATCGGGCCCTGACCGACTGTGGACGAAGCCCTCCCGGAAGTTTTCTCGACTAATCGTCGACGGTTGCATGGGCGACGTTGGCCAGCCAGATAGTCCATCCGGGCTGCCGTCCGTCGTAGCAGCGCGATACCGTCACGCCGATCGCGTGGCATTCACTTCGACACGCGAGGTCATAGGACAGGAGGCTCGACCGTGAGGTTTCGGGTGGAGCACGACACCCTTGCCGAGGCGGTGGCTTGGGCGGCACGTACGTTGCCGACGAGGCCTTCGCTTCCGATGTTGGCAGGGCTACTCATCGAGAGTCGACCGACCGGTCTCACCTTGTCGAGTTTCGACTACGAGGTGAGTGCGCGCGTGGAGATTTCCGCGCACGTGGATGAACCCGGTCAGGTCTTGGTCTCCGGTCGACTTCTCGCCGACATCGCGCGCGCACTTCCCGCTCAACCGGTGGAGTTTTCTGTCGAGGGTTCACGTGTCGAGGTTCGCTGCGGTCGATCAACCTTCGTGTTGCCGACCTTGCCAGTTGAGGACTATCCCTCGCTACCCAGCATGCCAACCACCTCCGGCACAGTCCCGGGTGCGACCTTCGCGACGGCGGTACACCAGGTCACTATTGCCGCAGGCCGCGACGACACACTCCCGACTTTGACCGGCGTACGCGTGGAGATTGTCAACGACATGGTCACCCTGGCCGCCACTGACCGCTATCGCCTCGCCGTACGCGAATTCACGTGGTCACCGGAACAACCCGGACTAGAAGCGACCGCGCTCGTGCCGGCACGCACGTTGGCCGACACCTCGAAGTCACTCGCGGGATGTGAAGTTGTTCAACTCGCCTTGGCCAGTGGCGGTGTGGGTGAAGGTCTCATCGGATTCGAAGGTGACGGCCGGCGGACGACGTCGCGACTCCTTGACGGTGAATTCCCCAAGTACCGATCGCTACTGCCCACAGAAACCGTCACGCTCGCATCAGTGGACACGGCGTCACTAGTCGAAGCAGTCAAACGCGTTGCCCTGGTTGCCGATCGTGGTACCCCAATTCGCTTGGCGTTCAAGGGGACTGAAGTCGTCCTACGGGCAGGAACAGGCGACGAGGCTCAGGCCGAAGACCAGGTCGAGTGTGTGGTCGATGGCGACGCGCTCGAGATTGCGTTCAACCCGACGTACCTTCTCGAGGGTCTTGGAGCCATCGACGCGCCCGCGGCGAAGTTGTCATTCATCAATTCAACCCGGCCTGCGGTGCTCTACGGCGCGGCGTCACTCGAAGCTGACATGGAACAGAACTACCGGTACCTGCTCATGCCCGTTCGACTTGCAAACTAACAAGTTTCACGGCCATTCCTCCTTCGCCGTGACTGTCGTGAGCAACGTGACTGTCGTGAGCAACGTAGCGAGCGGCTAGCGATGTACGTCGAATGGTTGTCTCTCAACGACTATCGCAACTATCGCAACATGGAGATCGAACTTGGTCCTGGCGTGATCTCGTTCGTCGGATCCAACGGCCAGGGC
>JBBRLC010000253.1:0-3257 GCA_038231595.1 Candidatus Nanopelagicales bacterium
ACATCGAGCGGGTGCGGCAAAAATTGAAGAGTTTCTCGGTTGGTGCGACGACATCGGTGTTGAGGTCGCGACGCTCTGGCTTCTCTCCACGGACAATTTATCGCGACCACAGCAAGAACTCATTCCGCTGCTCGGAATCATCGAAGACACGGTGAGCCAACTGGCCGCTCTGGATCGCTGGCGGATCAACCCCGTGGGGGCTCTGGACCTGCTCCCCGACACGACGGCGCGGGTCCTGAAAGACGCCGCCGAGAAAACTGCGCAATGCGAGGGTGTTCTTGTCAACGTTGCGGTGGGGTACGGCGGTCGTCGCGAAGTAGTTGACGCCGTACGAGCCCTGCTACAGAAGCACTCCGCGCAGGGAACAAGTCTGGATGACCTGGCCGCACTGATCGACGTGGAGCACATCGCCGAACACCTTTACACAAGCGGTCAGCCCGATCCTGAACTGGTGATCAGAACCTCAGGTGAACAACGACTCTCGGGATTTTTGTTGTGGCAAAGCGCCCACTCGGAGTTCTACTTCTGCGAGGCGTATTGGCCTAACTTCCGTCGTGTCGACTTCTTGCGTGCCCTTCGCTCGTATGGAGCAAGGCAGCGCCGTTTCGGCGCCTGACTTGCACCTTTCGGACGGCGTGTCAGCCGACCTCTGAGCCCGACTCGGCTTAGCGTCAAGGAATCAGGTCGGTGCCTGACCGGCCACTCCTCGGGAGGTCGATGTGCCCTTCGCCGCTCGCTCGACGACGGACTCAGGAACAGCAACCGCGCGGACGTACGTCCTCGACACGAGCGTCTTGCTTTCCGACCCCAATGCGATCCATCGCTTCGACGAGCACGACGTCGCCATCCCGTTGGTGGTGATCGCGGAACTGGAGGCGAAACGTTCGCATCCAGAGTTGGGGTACTTCGCTCGAGCCGCATTGCGGATGCTCGACGGACTACGCATCCAACACGGCCGGCTCGACCAGCCGATGTCGATTGGCAACCACGGGGGTTCGGTCCGCGTTGAGTTGGGCCACGGAGACCCCTCGGTTCTCCCCCCGGGATTTCGGTTGGGAGACAACGACAGTCGCATCCTGGCGGTGGCGCGGAGTCTGGCCGCGTCGGGCGCTGACGTGGTGGTTGTCTCCAAAGACCTCCCCATGCGAGTCAAGGCATCAGCGGTCGGTCTCACGGCCGAGGAATACCTTGCCGAGATCGTGGTCGAGAGCGGCTGGACCGGGATGGCCGAACTGGATGTGAGTTCTGCAGAACTTGATCGTCTGTACGCCGAAGAGCACCTTGACCTCGATGCCGCGCGCGACCTCCCGTGTCACACCGGACTGGTGTTGCTCTCGGAGCGGGGCAGCGCACTGGGTCGGGTGGCGCCGGATAAATCGATCCGGCTTGTACGAGGTGACCGAGAGGCGTTCGGACTCCATGGCCGCAGTGCCGAACAACGAGTGGCCCTTGACCTTCTCCTGGATCCCGATGTGGGCATCGTCTCGCTTGGTGGTCGCGCGGGTACGGGCAAGAGCGCCCTCGCGCTGTGCGCCGGTCTGGAGGCGGTCTTGGAACGCCGTCAACACCGCAAAGTCATTGTGTTTAGGCCACTTTTCGCCGTTGGCGGTCAGGAGCTCGGATACCTTCCGGGTTCTGAAAACGAGAAAATGTCACCGTGGGCCCAGGCCGTCTTTGACACGCTCGGCGCCCTGACGACTCAAGAGGTTGTTGAAGAAATCGTCGATCGCGGAATGCTCGAAGTGCTGCCCTTGACGCACATTCGGGGCCGCTCGCTACACGACGCTTTTGTCATCGTCGATGAGGCCCAATCGTTGGAGCGCAACGTGTTACTGACCGTGCTGTCGCGCATCGGGCGCGATTCGCGGGTTGTGCTGACGCACGATGTTGCGCAACGCGACAACTTGCGAGTTGGTCGCTACGACGGCGTGGTCGCAGTCGTCGAGCGCTTAAAGGGTCATCCGCTCTTCGCCCACGTGACTCTGACTCGATCCGAGCGCTCACCTATCGCCGCTCTCGTCACGGAAATGCTTGAAGACGTTCCGGTGTAACGTTTTTTCCATCTCTTGACTTGTGGACAAGGGTCCGCACTCCGGACCAGCAGTGTGTCGCTCGTCACAGCCAAATGCCCCGAAAGTCCCGATTTCAGGCGTAAAAGGCGCCTGTGGATAACTTTGGTGTGGGATTCGCCACGCCAACTCGGCTTGGCGATGTGGGAGCCGATAGGCAAGGTGGCTCCAGTTAGACCCCGCGCCTGACGTGATCGCGCCGCTTATGGAGGCGGCTGACCCCGGTGATCACCGAAAGCGCCGCCCCGCAACCGATCCACTTCCTCGGTTGGTGTGCGTCCAGTCGGACCACGTCGTGGGGTCAGTGCCAGCACTCCGCCGTCAACCTCCGGTAGGTGGCGTGCCCATGGCCTGAGTCAAGGGTGAATTGCGGTGCCGCTCCGGTGCGGGCCGCTGGTCAAAGGAATCACATGAGTACGCCCGCCGCTCGAGTTGTTGCAGTTAGCACGGCCATCGCGCTGTGCGCTGGATTCATCTCCGCGACCACCCTGGCCAGTTCGGCTGATGCATCCGGACCGATCGCATCAGTCGCCGTGTCGGACTCATCTAGCCCGACGCCATCCGCGACACCGTCGGCGTCATCCACGACCACCGCTTCACCCACAAGCACCGCATCACCGACTGACGTCGTCACCCCTCCTGTGCCGTCGCTCACGCCCACCGCTTCGCCGACGCTGACGGTGGCACCGACGCCATCTCCGGCACCGACCGTGCCGACCACGACCACCAGAGTCGTGACGCAAAGCGTTCGCGTGGTTGGTCTGATCATTCCGTTCAGGTACGGAACGGCGGCGTACAGCAAGTACTACGCGCGCTACCTCATGAAACACAAGTACCACTGGGGTCGCGTTTCCTATTCGTGCCTGGTGCGTCTCTGGGATCGTGAGTCACACTGGAATCGCTTCTCCCACAACAGTTCTGGCGCTCATGGCATCCCGCAAGCGCTGCCGGGTCACAAGATGCGTTCGATGGGTAGGGACTGGCGAAACAATCCACGTACCCAAATCCGATGGGGACTCGCGTACATCAAGGGCAAGTACGGCACCCCGTGTCGTGCCTGGCGTTTCTGGCGTTCGCACCACTGGTACTAACCGCGATTGGCGGGCAATTGCGACCTACGGACAACTGTTAGTTCGGTTGGACTTTCCTACGCGCCATTGCGTCAATGTCGAGCAACGTATCTAGTTC
>JBBRLC010000254.1:0-3257 GCA_038231595.1 Candidatus Nanopelagicales bacterium
CCACACCGAAGCGCTGCTCCTCGTCGACGACGACGAGGCCGAGGTCCTTGAAGCGAACTTCAGCCGAGAGGAGCCGGTGGGTGCCGATGACGACATCAACGGTTCCGTCGGCCATCCCTTCGATAACCGTATTCGCCTGGGAATCGGTTTGGAAGCGAGACAATGCCGCAACTTTGACCGGGAAGGCCGCGAATCGTTCGGAAAACGTCGACATGTGTTGTTGGACGAGCAGCGTCGTCGGCACCAGGATGGCCACTTGTTTGCCGTCTTGGACTGCTTTGAAGGCAGCGCGTACGGCGATTTCGGTCTTTCCGTATCCGACGTCACCGCAAACGACGCGATCCATCGGGATGACCTTCTCCATATCGGCCTTGACTTCATCGATGCAGGCCGCTTGGTCGGGCGTTTCGATATACGGAAACGCATCTTCAAGTTCGCGTTGCCACGGAGTGTCGGGTCCAAACGCGTGTCCACGGGTTGCTTGGCGTGCGGCGTACAACCGGATCAATTCACCGGCGATTTGGCGTACGGCCTTACGCGCGCGGCCCTTGGTCTTGGCCCAGTCCGCGCCACCGAGCCGATGCAACGACGGCGACTCTCCGCCGACATAGCGCGTCACTTGATCGAGTTGATCGGTTGGAACATAAAGTCGGTCAGCGGGTTGTCCGCGGCGCGCCGGCGCGTATTCGACGACGAGATATTCACGCGTCGCCCCATGAACCGTGCGCTGCAACATTTCGACGTACCGGCCCACTCCGTGTTGCTCGTGGACGACGTAATCACCGGTCTTGAGCTGCAACGGGTCCACTGTGTTGCGACGACGCGATGGCAACCGACGCATGTCCTTCGTTGACGCGCGCTGACCCACAATGTCGGCCTCGGTGAGGACCATCAAGCGCACCCCATGGCTGGTGAATCCATGCTCGATGCGCCCCGTCACGACGTGTACGACGTCGCTGCTCAGTGTTGATGCAGTGGAATCTTCTAACCGGGCTGGTAGATCATAATTTCCCAATGCCTCAACGAGTCGGTCCGCAGAGCCATGACCTTCGGTGACCAGGACGACTCGCCATCGATCTGCGAGTCGTTGACCGATCGCGGTGAATGCCGCTTCGGTGTCACCTCGAAACTCTTCGGCCGCGACTCCATCGACGACTACCTGCTCGATGTCGTCGACGGATTTAATTTCTGTGTCAGCAACAAACGGTGTGATCGACCACCACGGAATGCCGTGCGCGAGTGCGACGTCTCGTACATCATTGATCTCTTGGTACGCCGCCGCACCCAGGTCGATCGGTACAGCGTTTCCCGCGGTTGCGTTGTGCCATGACGCCTCGAGGAATTCTTGACTCGTGGCCACCAGGTCTCGCGACCGCGTGCGTACCCGCTCGGGCTCGCAGACCAAGATCAGTGAGCCCTTCGGGAGGAGATCGACCAGCAGTTCCATGCCGTCAGAAACGATCGGCGCGAGGGCTTCCATCCCCTCAACTGCAATGCCCTCAGCCATCTTGGTGAGCATTTCGGTGAGTTCGGGATAGACCCCGGCGAGACGCCCGGCGCGAGCACGGACTGAGTCGGTCAACAGCAGTTCGCGGCACGGTGGCGCCCACAATCCGTGCGGTGCAATTTCCAGCGACCGTTGATCCGCGACCTTGAACCAGCGGATCTCTTCGACCGAGTCTCCCCAGAACTCCACTCGCACGGGATGCTCTTCGGTAGGAGGAAAGACGTCGACGATGCCGCCGCGTACGGCGAATTGCCCACGACGTTCGACGAGGTCGACTCGCGAATAGGCAATGCGATTCAGTGATTCGACCAAGTTCTCGAGCCCAGTCTCATCCCCGATTTGAACGCGTACGGGTTCGATCTCCCCGAGACCCTCGACCATCGGTTGGAGAAGCGAACGAACCGGCGCGACAATGACCGATATCGCCGCGTGCGCGGAATTGGACTCACTTGGATGATCGAGGCGACGCAGTACTGAGAGTCGACGACCCAATGTGTCACTGGATGGCGACAGGCGTTCGTGCGGAAGGGTTTCCCACGCCGGGAAGTACGCAACGGACTCTTCGTCCATCAGACTCCCGAGCGCAAAGACGAGGTCTTCGGCCTCGCGACCCGACGCGGTGACGACGAGCAGCGTTGATGGGCCGTCGGCGCGCGCGTCGCTGAGGGAAGCGACCACGAAGGGTACGAGCGAATTGGGCGCTGCAATGTCGAGGAGTTCCGGGGTTGACGTCGACCTCATCGATTCCACGGCCGTCGCGATACCCGGGTCTTGTTTCAACGCCTCCCGAACCGCTTCGAGGGAAGATCTGCGTTGACCGTCGGTCACTGGTGAGAACCTTTCCGACGGTGGGGTCGATTCGCGGTGACTTTCGATGGATACGGTGACAGCATTGTTGCTTGCTTGTCCCCCGCTGGCGAACTCGATCAGGCGCGGGTCAGTGTCCAGGGTCCGTCGGACTCGACGGCGATGACCACCGTGCCTTCGGGGAGCAAGCTTTCGCCGGAGAACTTGTCGATCTCGTTGAAGACGAGGCTGCGTCGCGAATCGTCGTACGCCCACACCGCGAAGTTCCCGGTGCCGGTGTAGTTGGCCTTGATTGTCACAAGACCCGTGACGAGACCGGTGCGAAGTACGACGTCCCCGCGACCGGTCGTCGAGCGACCCTTCCACACCGGCGCGGTGCTGATCGGAGTGATCGCGATCGTCCACGGACCATCGGCGTCGACAGTGAGCGCCGCAACGTCATTGTCACCTGCGCCACCGATTCGAGTGCCGGAGTAGTTGCCGATCGTGTTGGCTAGCAGGTCGTTTTTCTTCCCTCCAGAGTCCACCGCCCAGACGGTGAAATTCGACAGCCCGGTGTGTTTCATCGTGACGAGAACAGGTCCCACGACGCGGGTCAATCGGACCACTTTGCGTCCGGTGCCGCTGAACGATTGTTTCTCGTACGGCTGCGGGATCGATGCCAGTGACGTCGTTGTCGGCGACGGAGTAACACGCGGAGTTGGCGTGAGTGTCGGGGTGGGTGTTGGCGTCGGGGAAATCGACGGTGAAGGCGACAAGGATGTTAAGTCACTGGGAGTTGGCGAAGGCGAAGGAGCGCTGATTGCCGAGCCGTCATCAGATGGTCGGAATGCGAAACCGGCGATGACTGCGATCAAGGCAACTGCCACTGCCGTCGCGATCCAGGCGGTTCGACGGGACTTCTTTGCCGCGGCCCGTCGATGACCTCTTGGAACTGTGGCCA
>JBBRLC010000255.1:0-3231 GCA_038231595.1 Candidatus Nanopelagicales bacterium
ATGATCGACGATCCGGTCGAGAAGGCGTCATCGAGTTTGGCCCAACCGAATTCGCGGGAGGCCCACAGGCAGATCTCCTCGCCGAGACGCGAGAGGTGTACGCCGATCATCGCGGCACAGAACAAGAACTCCGCAACGAAGTCTCGGTCGCTGACGGCATCGATTGAATTGGCCGCGGCTCGGTCGAAACCGAGTTCGAGAGCAACGCGTTGTGGGTCGAGCCCAAGTGAGGACCCAGCCAATGCACCCGCGCCCATAGGACTCACGGCCGCGCGTCTATCCCAATCCCGGATGCGGTCTAGATCGCGGAGCAGCGCGTGCGCGTGCTTAGCCAGTTCGTGGCCGAATGAGACGGGCTGCGCGTGCTGAAGATGAGTGAAGCCCGGTGCGGCGCAATCGACATACTTTTCGGCTTGGCTGGTGATGGCGTCGATGAGCGCGACAACCGCGGCACTAACACCTCGCGCATGATCGCGAAGGTAGAGGCGCAAGTCTGTTGCCACCTGATCGTTACGACTTCGACCCGCGCGCAGTTTTCCACCGAGTTCGGGTCCCAGTCTTTCGATCAGGCCGCGCTCGAGTGCGGTGTGGACGTCTTCGTCGTCGAGGGACGCCGTGAAGGTCCCACTACCGACGTCGGTGTCGAGCGAGTCCAAACCCTGAAGCATCGCTGCGAGTTCGTCCTCGGTGAGCAGACCGGCCGAGTGCAACACCCGCGCATGTGCGCGACTTTGAGCAATGTCATACGGAGCGAGAACCCAGTCGAAATGGACCGACGCGGACAGTCGTGTCATTGCCTCCGCTGGTCCGTGGGCAAATCGCCCACCCCACAACCGCGACGGCTCAGCGGACTTCACACTTGACCCCTCACGACGTGATCCTTCGCAACGTTATCCCGCAGGTCACGACGCGCGGCGATCTTGCTCGGCAAACCCCAGATGTCCACGAAGCCCTTGGCCAGCGACTGATCGAAGGTGTCTCCGGTGTCATAGGTGGCCAGATTGAAGTCGTAGAGAGATTCGTCGCTGCGGCGTCCGGTGACGGTGGCATTGCCCGCGTGCAAGGTCATTCGGATGTCGCCGGAAACGCTTGCATTCATTTCTTCGATGAAGCCGTCGAGTGCGTACTTCAAGGGACTGAACCACAAACCGTCGTACACCAATTCACTCCACCGTTGACTAACTTGACGCCCGAAGCGGGCGAGGTCGCGTTCGACCGTGACGCTGCACAACTCGCGATGCGCGGCCATGAGTGCCATGGCTCCGGGAGCCTCGTAAACCTCGCGACTCTTGATGCCCACGAGGCGGTCTTCCACCATGTCGATGCGACCGATGCCTTGCGCGCCCGCTCGAACGTTGAGTTCTTGGATCGCGTGCAGCATCGAGACCTTTCGCCCGTCGATCGCGACGGGAACTCCGGCCGCGAACGTAATGACGACTTCGTCAGCGTCACGAGGCGTCGTCGGGTCCTGGGTGTACGCGTACACGTCCTCAATCGGACCATTCCAAATGTCTTCCAAGAATCCGGTCTCGACCGCACGACCCCACACGTTTTGGTCGATGGAGTACGGCGACTTTTTCGTGACATCGATCGGCAGGTTCGTGCGCTCGGCGAACTCGATTGCCTTGTCCCGCGTCATCGCGTAGTCACGAACCGGCGCAATACATCGCAGGTCCGGCGCGAGCGCCCCAATGCCGACTTCGAAACGCACCTGGTCGTTGCCCTTGCCGGTACAACCGTGGGCCACAATCGTTGCCTTGTGTTTGCGTGCAACGTCAACCAAATGTTTCACGATCACTGGCCGGGACAACGCGGAGACGAGCGGATAGCGATCCATGTACAGCGCGTTGGCCTTGAGTGCGCGCAGGCAGTATTCGTCGGCGAACTCATGGCGCGCGTCGGCGACCTCCGCGTCGACCGCCCCGCAGTCAAGCGCCCGCTGACGAATCACCTCGAGGTTCTCACCGCCTTGGCCGACGTCCGCGGCGACGGCGATGACCTCCGCGCCGGTTTCCTCGGCGATCCAACCAATGGCAACTGACGTATCCAACCCGCCAGAAAAGGCAAGAACGACGCGCTCGGTCACAACGTGCTCCTTCTATCAATCTGTCGTCGGTCGTTTGCGTGTGGGCGCATATCTGGCGTGCGGTCTAGCGTCGGTTCTCGACTAGCGCGAGCAACTCGGCTGCGACGGCGGATCCCCCATCCGGATTTCGAGTGACCAAGAGGACGGTGTCGTCGCCTGCCACCGTTCCGATCACCGTCGAGAGCAAAGTGTGGTCCACCGCAGACGCGAAGAACTGCGCGGCTCCAGGTGGAGTTCGGACCACGACGATGTTGGCCGAGTGGTCGACTCGGACCACGAGTTCCTCAGCGATCCGAGCCAATCGCGCCATGCTGGACTCGTCAGCAGATGAGGCTAACGCTGCTCCATCGGCCGGTACCGCGTAAACCGCGCGTCCATTGTTGTGTGCGACTTTGCTGGCGCCGAGTTCGTCGAGGTCACGCGACAGGGTCGCCTGGGTGACCACGATGCCGTCGGCGGCGAGCAGTGACGACAGTTGCGCCTGCGAGCCGACCGGTTCACGACGTACCAGTTCGACGATTCGCTGATGACGGGCGACCTTCGTCGCGGGCACGGTCATTGGGTTGCCGCGACATCGTTGAGTGCGCTGTTGAGTCGGTTCATCGCGAGGTCAACGTCGGCGTCGTCGATGATCAGCGGTGGTGCCAGCCGAATCGTGTCCGGTGTTGGTGCGTTGATCAGCAAACCGTGCGCTCGTGCGGCGGTCTCGACGTCTTTGGCGATAGGTGCGGTGAGACCGATCCCGAGTAGGAGTCCGCGGCCACGCACGTGATCGACAAGCGGCGATGCCATCGCTTCGATCTGCGCACGGATCATGTGGCCCGTAGTCGTTGCGTGATCGAGGAGACCGTCACGTTCGATTGTGTCGAGAACGGCAAGCGCAGCAGCGCAGGACACCGGGTTGCCACCGAAAGTCGAGCCATGAGAGCCGGGTGCGAAGAGGTCAGCGGCGTCGCCGAAGGTCATGGTCGCGCCAATGGGAAGCCCCCCGCCGAGGCCCTTCGCCAGGGTAATGACGTCCGGGGCGTCTGGTGACGACGAAGGGATCTCCTCGGTGTGCGTAAGCCACGAGCCGGTGCGACCGATCCCGGTCTGCACTTCGTCAATGATGAAGAACGCGTTGTGCGCCCGACAGAGCGCGGCGA
>JBBRLC010000256.1:0-3223 GCA_038231595.1 Candidatus Nanopelagicales bacterium
CGCCGGAACGCAAGATACGCACAGATCCGGGAAGCGGCGTGACCGCGAATCGGGGCCGACGACCTCCCGGCGAGCGGTCGTGGTCCCAGGAAAAGTCCGCTAACGGGCCCGAGTCTTCGGTGACGCCGCGCTGATGGGCAAGCATCTGCTCGGGCGAATATCCCTCTCCCAGAATGGATCCGATGATTGATCCCGATGATGTGCCGACGATGATGTCGGACTCGCGTGCATCGATTCCCAGTACGTCTTTCACCGCGTTCAGGGCGCCGACCGTCCATGCGGCACCCAGGACTCCGCCCGCGCCGAGGACAACCCCCCTCCGCGTTTTGGGTGCGCGCGCTTTTGTCATTCGGGTAACAACTTGGGACGTGAGCGTCGACGCGCCTTGGTATCCACGGTTGCGAGCAACTCGGCGAGCGAGTCGGCCAAGCATTGGGCCAGGACGTCGAGGTCGGGCATCGCGTCACGATCGGCATTCAGCCCGAAGTAGACGCCTCCGTCGTAAGACGTTAAGCCGATGCTCACCGCTTGACCCTTGGCTAACGGCACTACCGGGTATGCCGCCAACATGCGCGCGCCGCTGGCGTACAAGGGGTATTGGGGACCGGGAACGTTGGTGACGACAACGTTGAAGACTCGACGCGACAGACCGCTGGCAGCACGAGAGCCGAGTGAATGAATCGTCGAAGGCGCGAAGCCCGCGAGACTCACCAACACATCCGCGCCCAGCAGCTGCCCCGACTCTTTTTGCGCCGCCATCTCAAAGGACACTCGCTGCAGCCGCATCACCGGAGCGGCCTCACCAACAGGCAAATCAATCAGGATCGCGGCGATGCGATTGCCCGACATCGCGCCGTCATCAGAGCCGTCAGCAGGGGGACGCACGCTCACTGGGACCAACGCTCGAATCGTCGTACGCGACGTCACCGATTCGCCTCGAGTCATCAACCACGCACGCAAACCGCCCGCCACCACGGCGAGCACGACGTCATTGATCGTTCCGCCATGCGCACGCCGGATCTCTTTGTAGTCCTCAAGCAACGTGTCAGCTGTCGCGAACCGTCGTGCCTCACCGATCGCGGCATTCAGAGCACTGTCGGCCGCTGGACGGGCCATCGTCCACGCAGCCGATGCGACGCCGGTGGCGAACGTCCCAAATTGAGCGACGGTTCGTTCGAAGTCTTCAAAACCCGAACGCGCAGCATCGATAATCGAGGCTGGCCGGCGTACGACTTCGGACAGCGCACTCGCGACCATCGTGATGCCACTCGGTTCCTTGACCGGCTTCCAAGGCTTCACCGCCGAACGCCGCGGTGATGGAGTGCTGTCCAGAATCACCTGGGCGATGTCGACCGCGGCGACACCGTCGACCATCGCGTGATGCGTCTTCGTCAACACCGCGAAGTGGCCGCCTTGGAGGCCTTCGACCAAGTACATCTCCCACAGCGGCCTGCTTCGATCGAGCGGGCGCGCCATGATGCGGGCCACGAGTTCGCGCAGTTGGCCCTCGGTTCCGGGCTTGGGCAGCGCAGAACGGCGTACGTGATAGGCCGCGTCAAAGTTTTCGTCATCGATCCAGACTGGGCTAGCTATTCGACCCGGAACCCATTTCACTCGTTGCCGGTAACGCGGCACGAGCGAAATCCGCTCCTCGATCAGCGCGACCAGGCGCTCATAGTCGAAGCCACCCTCAGGCACTTCGAAGATCGCTACTGCACCAACATGCATCGGGGTAGAGGTGCTCTCCATATAAAGGAAGGAGACGTCGAGGGGGCTGAGGCGATCCGCCACCGTGCCCTCCTCCTCCGCGCGCCGATCCCGAGACTGACATCTGACATTTGCCGTTTGCCGTTTGCCGTTTGCCGTTTGCCCCCGGGAACAATCATGGTGGCACGAACGTCAGCAAAGTTGCGTACGCAACCACTTTGTAGTCTCTGTGGGCATGCACGCTCAGACCACGCCGTACCCCAGGAGGATTCTCGATGACGCTGCCCCGCCCAGACACCGACCGACGTGCACTGCTTGGACTCGGCGGAGCTCTCGCGGTCAGTGTCCTGGCCCTGGGCGCCTGCTCGTCTGGAACAGCCGCCACGCCGGGGTCCAGCACGCCAGGTGGCACCACAAACTCCGCGTCTTCGACCCCGGCCGATGTGTCGACCAGCGGCTCGGGGAGTCCCTCCAGCGCGGTCAACACCGTCATCATCAATGTCGCCCAAGCCAACGACAACATCACGCCCACGCCGTCGAAGGTCCCTGTACCGCTGGGTTCGCGCGTCCTGCTCACGGTCACGTCCGACGTCGCTGACCAAATCCACGTCCACGGCTACGACATCGAGAAGCCAGTGAAGGCCGGCGGCGGCGTCACCTTCGACTTCATCGCCAACCAAGGCGGGCTCTTCGAAGTTGAAACGCACGACTCCGAAAAGTTGTTACTTCAGCTCCAGGTGTCGTGACACCGACCCTGCTCGCTCACGGTGTCGGAGGTCGAGGTGACCTTCCGGTTCCCTTCGCGTTGGCCGTTACTGCCGCCGCGCTTGCGATTGTCGTGTCGTTCGTCGCCTTGGTGTTGTTGTGGCGCGAACCGCGAGTCCACGGCTCGCGAGCCGGGCGCCCACTGCCAGCGCGGCTCGCCGCCGGGCTAGACAGTCAAGTCTTCCGATGGATTCTACGAATTTGCGGAATCGCGGGCACGACTCTGATCACCCTCGCCTCCTGGGAAGGACCAGATGATGCCCTCAACCCGACGGCCGGCACTGTCTACGTGCTGTTTTGGGTCGGCCTTCTCGTCGTCGCATCGCTGATCTTTGGGCCGGTGTGGCGTCAACTCAACCCGCTCCGAACCTTGCACCTCCTAACTTGTGGCGCAGTGGGTCGCGATCCATCGTCGGCACTCGTGAACCGTTCGTTGCGCTATCCACGCTGGCTGGGATATTGGCCTGCCGCCGCGTGGCTGTTGGCTTTCGTATGGCTTGAATTGGTCGCGCCGAATCGCGACACGACCGCGACCCTGCGGTGGTGGTTCGCCACCTACGCGGTCGTCACGTTGATTGGTGCCTTCACGTGCGGTTCGGGGTGGTTTAGTCGCGCCGATGGCTTCGAGGTCTACTCCACGTTTGTGGGTCGATTGTCAATCCTTGGACGGCGCGATGACGGTGTGCTCGTCGTACGGAGTTCGCTCGCGGGTCTGGATTCCTTTCCGATCCGCGCCGGGGTCGCTGCCATC
>JBBRLC010000257.1:0-3220 GCA_038231595.1 Candidatus Nanopelagicales bacterium
ATGAGGGTCTGCACCCGGCGACTCCGCAGTGCTCTCGCGGCTTATGGGCCAGTCTATGAACAGGAGAAGACAGAGCCCGTCCGCGCCGAACTCGCGTGGATCGGGGGTCTGGTCGGCGCGTTACGCGATGTCCAGGTGATCAGGGCAGAGTTGCTGGCCGCGGTCGACGAGTTACCCGCCGATCAGGTTCGCGGCCCCGTACGCCGCCGGATGGATTCGATGTTGGTGAAGCGGGCCGCTATCGCCCACCAGCAGTTGCTCGAGGCCCTGGACAGCGACCGTTACTTTCGGTTGCTCGACAGCCTTGACGCGTTCGTCGAGACTCCCCACCTTTCCGACCTGGCGAACAACCCTGCGATGCGAGAACTCCCTCGCCTGGTTCGCCGCGAGTGGAAGAGGGTCGCGTCACGCCACAAGGAGTTGGTGGGGGCCTCCGAGGAGTCGTCAGGGGAGGCAGCCCGCCACGCCCTGCGTCGGGCGGCCAAGCGAGCCCGCTACGCCGCTGAAGTCGCCGAACCCGTGTGCGGTCGCGACGCCAGTCGGTTCGAAACGTGGATGAGCGAGATCCAGACGAGCCTTGGCACCTTCCAAGACTCTGTCATCGCCCGCGCGACCCTCACTGAGGCCGCGCAGGAGGCCGCCGCGCACATCGAGGACGGCTTCACTTACGGACTGCTCATCGGGCTGCAGCAAGCCCGAGCGCAGGACGCGCTCCGCGCATTCACGAAGGTATGGCGGACACCCGTACGTCGTAAAGCCACCCATTGGCTCGGTTGAGAACGTCGGTTCAGGCGACGAACTGGCACGAGTTCAAGCGAGGATTAAGGAGATAAGTGCAGGTCGACGACCAGGTGTGGCGACAGGTACTTCAACGTGACGTGATGCTTCAGGGGCCACGCCTGCCCGCGGCGGTGTTGTTCGACATGGACGGGCTCCTCGTCGATACCGAACCTCTGTGGTTCATGGCCGAGTCCACGGTGATGGCCCGCATGGGTGTGCAGTGGGAGCCAGCCGACCAGTCAGCGCTCATCGGTGGTCCCATGTCGCGCGCCGTGGCGTACATGATCGATCGAGCGGGCGGCGGACACGATGCTCTCGAGGTTGCTCGCTCGTTGAAGTCCGAGATGGCGTCGCTCCTCGCCGAGGGTCCGATTGACTGGATGCCTGGCGCGCGCGAACTGGTCGTGTCACTACGGCAGGCCGGGATTCCTCGCGCGCTCGTGTCGGCCTCGGGGCGGGATTTGGTCAATCACGTTCTTGCCATGGTTTTCGCCGAAGTTGGCGACGACGTCTTCGACCTGAGTGTGGCCGGCGACGAAGTCGAGCACACCAAGCCGCACCCGGCGCCGTACCTCGAAGCCGCGGCAAAACTCGGGGTGTCGGCTCGGCACTGTGTCGTGCTGGAGGACTCTCAAACCGGGGTCACCTCGGGGCTGGCAGCCGGATGCCACGTCGTCGCGGTTCCCCACGGGCCCAGTGACGCCGGGCCGATTGTCGTGGCGGAACTGGGACCCGAACTAGAGGAGGCCGCACGCCAAAGACTGAGCACTGTCAGGTCGCTGCACGACCTGACAGTGGAGACATTGGCTGATCTATTCGGTGGAAATCGCGGCCAAAATGTTGAGTCTCGCGGCTCGGAAGGCCGGCCATAGCGCAGCGACCGCACCACCCACCACCGCCAGGACGACAAAGAAGCCGACCTGACCCCAAGGGATTGCGAGTTCGGTAACTCCCTGGGATTCAAGGGATTTACGCAGCAACGCGCCATACGCAATTCCCAGACCCAATCCAACTAGTGCACCGAACAGGGCAATCAGTACGGCTTCAAGAACGACCATGCGACGGATCTGTTTTCGGCTTGTGCCGACGGCTCGAAGAAGCCCGAGTTCGCGGGTGCGTTCGTAGACTCCCAAGAGAAGCGTGTTGACAATTCCCAGAAAAGCCACGATCACGGCGAGCGCGAGCAGCGCGTAGACAAAGCCGAAGAGGGCATCAAATTGGGAGTTGATCTCGCCCTTGATGTCGCTCTGATCCTGCAAACGAACCGCCCCTGATGCACCTATTGATTTCTCCAGCGATGCCCGTACGGTCGCGGGTTTTGTTCCTGGGGCGACTCGGATGTAGATAGCGGTATCGAGTTCGCGCGAACCAATCGCCGCGAGTTGGGGGAGTGTCACGATGTAGCCCTGGTAGAAACCAGAGTCTTTGTAGATCCCCGCGAGGCGAAGCGTGCCTTTCCCATTCAAGTACGTCGCGTTGAGCTGTTGGCCGACTTTCAATCCGAGTTCGTTTGCACGCTTTTGATCCACCACTGTTTCACCAAGTGCCAAGTTGGCGATCGATCCACTGATCATCGCGAGATTGAGCACCTGCGGAAGTGCGATCGGATCCACACCGGTCATCAACGATCGGTCGCCGGCGATCTGGACCGGAATCTGGCGTACGTAGGTCACCACCGAGGTCCCCGGGGTGTTGGCGAGTTCGCGATAGACCTGATGGGGAAACGGTTGGAACCGTTCGCCCAGCACCACAAAATCGGCGCCAATCGTGTTGTCGACGATCGATGTCACAGACGCCTTGGCTGACGCGTTGATGACACCGACAGCGCTCATCAGTGCCAGACCGATCGCGAGGGCGCTCGCGGTCGCGCCGGTACGACGGGGATTGCGACGCCCGTTTTCAATCGCAAGCTTGCTCACTGGTCGACGTGGTAGCGGCAAGCCGAGAACTTTGACTAGTGGTCGAGCCATTGCTGGGGCCAGGGCGATTGCCGCGACCAGTGCGCTCAGCGCGCTCACGCCGATGAGTAGTGCAGACCGGTTGGCGTCGTCTACGACGTGCAAAGCGCGCCACGCGAGAAGCACCGCTACCAACGCGAGGACTAGGCCGATGGCTCGGCGTACTCGAAGGGATGCCATCGGCAGCGACACGTCATCACGTAGGGCGGCGACGGGCGGGATTCGGGCCGCTCGACGCGCTGGCCCCCATGCGGAAAGCACCGTCACGAGCAGGCCGATGACATAACCAAAGACGATCGTGCGAGGGGCAAGCACCAGGGGAGTGCTGGGCAGTGAAACTCCTAGTTTCTCCAACAGGAATGTCAGCAACTTCGAGACCGCTACCCCTCCCACGAGTCCGAGAGTGGCGGCAACCAAACCCACCAGAGCTGCTTCGAGAATGACCGATGACTGCACTTGTCGCCGCGTGGCTCCAATAGCGC
>JBBRLC010000258.1:0-3196 GCA_038231595.1 Candidatus Nanopelagicales bacterium
GAGCGCGTACCTAGAGTCATCGCATTGCGCTGGAGATCAGCCTTGGATCGCTCTACCCGCCAGGAGATGCAATCGCGATGACCATGTCTGCGGATCCACCCACCGGCAGCGACATTCGAGTGGACCACGCAGTCGTGGGGTGTCACGACGTCGACGCTTCCGCGGGTCTGTTCGAGGCCCTCGGGTTCTCGATCACGGACAAGCGCACGTTGTCGTCGGAGCCCGCTCAAGCGCTCTACGGGCTAGCGGACAGTGCGATCGAAATTGTGTTGGAAGTTGAAGGCGCATCCACCGGCGGTCTGCGCTTGGTCCAGACCCCCTTGACGCCGCCTGACTTCGACGCCTATGCACGCGGTGGTCACGCACTCGATCTCTACACCACTGACATGGACGCCTCGGTAGCGATAAGCCGCAAGGCCGGGGCCACCATCGGCACGATCGCAGATTTTGATTTCGGCCCCGTGCACCTCCGGCAGTCGATGGCGACCGGCCCCGACGGCGTGATGATTGTTTTCGTCGAAATCGCCCATCGACTGCCGAGCATTCTTGACGAGCACCCGGAGCGGATACATTCGCAACTGCATTCCGTCGTGCAAGCCGTCGACGATCTCGATGCGGCAACTACCTGGTGGACTGAGGTTGTGGGTCTCAACCTGCGTAATCGCTTCCCGATTAACGAACCGGCCGTGTCCGAATTCATGGGACTGCCGCGCGCGACCCCGTTGGCAATGAGTGTGTTGACCGATGATGACGTTGCGGCCCCGCGCTACGAGCTTTTGGCGTACGACGGTGAGGCGGGTGGCTATCAGGGGACGCGTCCGTTGCGACCAGGCGGCGTACGTCCTGCCATGACCGTCGACGACCTTGATGCTGCGCTCCAACGGATCCGGGCCAGTGGCGCAGAGATCGGCGAAGTCGTCAAGTCCTTCGGAACTGGCACGTCTGAGCAACGCTGCGTTGTTGTGACCGGCCCAGGCGGGCTCGATCTTGAGTTGAGAGAGCGCGGTTGAATTCCTCGGGAAGTTTCCCCGGGTCATCGCAACCGGCGTACGAGTCCCTCGCTGAGGACCTACGTCGGCAAATTCTTGACGGCCATTTGCATCCCGGTGATCGCCTTCCGGTGGAACCCGACCTGTCCGCAAAGTACGGCTTGTCGCGTTCGACGGTTCGTGAAGCGCTTCGAGTTCTGTCCAGCGAACACCTGGTCGAGACCACGCGTGGGGTGTCCGGTGGGACGTTTGTCGTGCATCCCAACGCGGCCCAGATCGGACAAAGCCTTGAAGTTGGCTTGGGTTTGCTGGCCGCGTCCGCAGAATTTTCAGTAGGTCAACTCATCGAGGTTCGCGAGTTGATTGAAGTGCCCGCCGCCGAGTTCGCCGCGACGAGAGCAAGCGACGCGCAACTCAGCGCACTTGAGGCGACCCTCCTCGACCCAAGTCACAGCGACCCGACGCAGTTAGCAAGTTGCAATCAGGCGTTCCACAGTCTCGTCATTCATGCTGCCGGGAACCCGTTGCTTGACGTCCTCGCCGCCCCGCTGTTTCGAGTGTTGTCCACTCGGTTCGCTCGGGCCGAGGCCCCGGCGCTGTTCTGGGCGGAAGTCATCGCGGACCACCGCGAAATCCTCGGGGCTCTGCAGGGGCGCAACAGCGTGCGAGCCGCGTCACTGACGCGCGAACATTTGGGTCGACTTCGCCCAACCTACGAAGCGATTGATCGAACTGTGGATCGGACCGGGCGTAACTCAGCGGCCGGGGACCATCTCAATCCGCCGTCCTGAGGCCGCCCGGAATGGTTGGAACGCTTGACCACTGGGTGGAACACCCGTAGCCTGCCGGAAACGTCTGACGATTACAACGTGCCTGGCATCGCTGGATTTTCTCATCGTTGCGCGGCGTAGTCCGACCCCCATGGAGGTCAGCGAGCATGACCGTGCACGAAGCCCAACTCGGACTCTTTTTCGATGACTACGTCGTCGGCGACGTCTACCAACACCCTTTCGGTCGCACGATCAGCGAGACTGACTCGACCTGGTTCACCCAGTTGACGTGCAACACGAACCAGAACCATTTCAACTTCCACCTCGCCGAGCAAAATCCGATCACGGGCGGTCGGGTGATCGTGAACTCTGGGCTCACCGTTGCCTTGGTCCTCGGTCTGTCGGTCATCGACATGAGCCAAAACGCGGTCGCGAATCTGGGCTGGACTGACATCAGACTCACCCACCCGGTGTACATCGGCGACACGATGTACGCCGAGAGTTTGTGCACCGACAAGCGCGAATCAAATTCGCGTCCGGGCATGGGCATCATCACGATGAAGACTCGCGGCCTCAATCAACACGGCGACGAGATTGTGTCGTGGACTCGTTCGGTCATGATTCCCAAGCGCGAGACCGGTATCGGTCAAAACTACTTTCCCGTCGCCAAGACCGGCCCGATCAGCGCATCTTGACCCGACTACCTGACGACGAGACGACGAATCGATCATGACGACGCTCAAACTCACGTTTGCTCCGTGGGGTGACTCGCTTGACGAATTCGTCGCGGCTGCCCGATCAGCGGAAGCCGCTGGGGCACAGGTGGTATGGGCACCGGAGTTGCACCGAAGTGCGACCGTTACGGCAGCCGCGTTGGCAGCCGGGACCTCCACAGTGGGCATCGGTACGGCCATCTCGCTTGCCTTCACCCGCAGCCCGATGGTGACCGCGTTAGAGGCGATGGACATCGACGAGTTGTCCCATGGTCGATTCATCCTCGGACTCGGAACGGGTGTGCAGCGTCTCAATGAAGACTGGCACAACGCTCAGTGGGGCAAGCCCGTCGCTCACCTTCGCGAGACGGTCGCCATCGTGCGCCATTTCATCGCCCACGCACGCGACGGAGCACCGATCGACCTTGCCGGTGAATACGAGCACATGCGCATCAAGGGTTATCAACGCCCGTACCTCCAACAGCGCACTGAAATCCCCATCTACCTCGCAGGTATGGGTCCGCTGATGACTCGGGTCGCCGCAGAAATCGGCGACGGGTGGATCTCGCACGAACTCTGCTCTCCCGCATTCGTCCGCGACCAAGTGCTGCCGTCGATCACCGAGGGCATCGATCGGGCGGCCAAAAAGCGCGGCAATGTTGACCTGGTGGTGTCGGCTTGCTGCGCCGTCGATGTCGACGGAGCCGCCGCCAAGCGTCGAGCC
>JBBRLC010000259.1:0-3195 GCA_038231595.1 Candidatus Nanopelagicales bacterium
ATCTGGACGGACTTCGAGCCGTCGCGGTCGTGCTTGTCATGCTGTATCACGGGGGAGTTTCGTGGGCACATGGCGGATTTCTCGGCGTAGACGTCTTCTTTGTCCTCAGTGGCTATTTGATCACCGGTCTGCTCCTGGCCGAGCGCATCCGTTGGAATTCGATCGACCTACGCAATTTCTGGGTACGCCGGGCGCGCCGACTTCTCCCGGCGTTGTTCGTTGTCTTGGCGTTTGTCGGACTTGCCGCACCGCTGTTTGAACCGCCCGAACGATTGAGCTTGCTCCGCGGGGACGCCTTCGCGACGCTCGCCTATGTTGCGAACTGGCAATTCATCGCCTCGGGTCAGTCGTACTTCGATCAGTTCGCCGCGCCATCGCCATTGCGCCACATGTGGTCACTGGGGATTGAGGAGCAGTGGTACTGGTTATTCCCGCTGCTAATCGTGGCGATCATCTACGTCGTACGTCGACGTAATCGGGTTGCAGTCCTACTCCTCGGCCTCGCGGCGAGTTCAGCGCTGTGGATGTGGTGGCTCGACGATCAAGGGGTCGATCAGTCCAGGCTCTACTACGGAACCGATACCCGAGTTCAGGAGTTGCTAGTCGGTGCGGTCCTCGCGGTCCTGCTGGCACGAACGCGCGCTGGAGTCGGCCCCAGCTGGATTCGGTCGTCGCGGTTGTCGGTTATCGCGCTGTGGAGCGGACTGATTCTCATAGTGTTCCTGCTCTATTCCGCGCAAGAGAGCACGCCGTGGCTTTATCGCGGTGGGTTTTTCACCTTCTGCGTAGCGGTTGCCTTGGTCCTGTGGGGTCTGCGGGTTCACCCAGGTTCGCTTCCGAGTCGGGCGCTGTCTGTTCGACTGATTGTGCTCATCGGGCTGGTCTCGTATGGCTTGTATTTGTGGCATTGGCCGCTCTTCCTCCTGATCACCCCCGATCGCACCGGGCTTTCGGGTCCGCCGTTGCTGATGCTGCGATTCGCTGTCACCGGGGCAGCCGCGGCGTTGTCGTATTGGGTGATTGAGCGCCCGATTCGTCGAGGCTGGCTTGGTGCGAGGTTCACACCTCGCACCGTGCGCGTCATTGTGGTGGGAGCAGTGGGCGTCGTCGTGGCGTGTGTGCTGGTCGGTACGTCGGGTGCGCGTGAGCCGGATGCCATCGATCGCACCGGTACGTACGAAACGAAGATCATCGAACCTCAAATTGGCCAGGAGTCGCTGCTTGTTCTGGGGGATTCCCCGGGCCGTTTCTTGAGCTGGTATCTGCCGCGCGACGGGCTGTCTAACTATGCGATCTCTTCCTCCACGGTGATCGGGTGTGGGCTCCTCCCGCAGGACTTGATCGTGGGCGACACCGCGCTGCCGCCTCAGCCTCAGTGCACGCAGTGGCCAACGGAGTGGAAGCGCGCGGCAGACCTGGTCAAACCAGACATGGTTCTCCTGTCGTCGGGATTCTGGGAGTTGCAAGACCACGTGGTCGACGCAAAGACCTTGCGCGTCGGCACGCCTGAATACGCGGCCGCGTATCTGGTCCAACTCGAACGAGTGCGCACGATGAGCACCGGTGGTGCGGTACCGCTCGTGCTGCTGGATTTCCCCTGCCTACAACAGCCCGCATTTCAAACCGGAGGAACCGACCTCGCGGCTCAAGCTAATGACCCCGCTCGGTGGAAATCGATCAACGCCGTACTGAAGACATTCGCGTCGCGGCATCCCAACGACGTCCACCTGCTCAAGTACAACGCACTGCTCTGCCCGAACGGGGTGTACCAAAAGAATTTGGATGGCGTGGAAGTACGCATCGACGGCGTCCATCTCGGCGGCCCGGGTGGGGCTCTCGTCGGCCGTTGGCTGGGTCCGCAACTGGACCGGATAACCACGGAGCAGCAGCGGTTGCGCACGCTGGCGGTGGGGGACTCGCTGGCGTTCAGTTTGGTTCAAGGCTTCGACGCGCGTCGCCAAACTGGAGTAGTTCCGTGGAGCAGCACAAAACTGGGATGCGGTGTCGACGCCTACGTTCCGGTCGCCGCCGGGCAAGAGCGCACAGTGCCGGATTCATGCGCGCCCTGGCGTGCGGCGTGGCCCAAACTCGCGACGGATGCTCAGATCGATGTCGCACTCGTCCTTCCCGGCGTCGCTGAGTTGTATGACCGAGTGGTCAATGGGCAAGTGGTGACCCTGGGGAGTGATGCGTTTAAGGCGTCGTTCTTCGCTCAAATGGACACCCTGGTCCGTGACTCGGCGAGCCGGGCCACGGCGATCTCCACCGTGCCATGTCGCAAAGTATTGGACGATGGCGTCAACGTGGACTCGTCAGTGCAGAACGACCCGCAGCGTCTGGCGACCCTCAATGACTTGATTCGTGCCTACGCTGCCGGACACCCCAACCTTGCGCTCGTGGACATGTTCGGATACCTCTGTTCTGGTGGTTACCGCGAGGATCTCGACGGGGTGAAACTGCGCAGCGATGGACTGCATTTCACTGCGGCGGGAGCTGCGAAGGTGTGGACGTGGCTAATTCCGCAACTCGAGCGTGTCGCACGCAGCAACGGAATCCGAGCCGGCCAATGAAACTGGATCCACGCCTTCAGCGTCGAGGCGCTGAATGGCTCGCGAAGCATGGCTGGCGGGTGCAGCGCACCGTCGATGGCAAACCGAATCCGGCGTTGGTGTGGGACGAAGATCTCGAGTTCCTACGGGTGTTCGAACCGGTACGCCGCTTGACGTTGGTCACGCCCGCTGCGGCGTACGTTCTCGCCTCTGCGGTTCGTCAGACTGGCCACCTCGCGGGCTCACTTGCCGAGGTGGGTGTGTACCAAGGCGGTACGGCGAAACTGATCGCCGATCTCACGAGCAGCACCGCCGGCGAGCCGAAGGACCTGCATCTCTTCGACACCTTCACGGGGATGCCGGCGACGGATCCCCGTCGTGACCTTCACGTCGCCGGCGATTTCGCCGACACGTCAGTCGAACAAGTTGCAGCGCTATTTCCGAACGACCGTGTTGTCCACCTACACCCCGGCCACTTCCCAGCGAGTGCCACAGCTGTTGAGAAGACCGACTTCTGTTTGGTCCACATCGATGTGGACATCTATCGGTCCGTACTCGACGCGTGCCGATTCTTCTACCCGCGCATGGTCGAAGGTGGCGTCATGCTCTTTGACGACTACGGGTGGACGTCGTGCCCGGGGGCACG
>JBBRLC010000260.1:0-3163 GCA_038231595.1 Candidatus Nanopelagicales bacterium
GCCGCGATGCCACCGTCGCGGGGGCATCGGCCGCTGGTGCCACGGTCGCCCTGATCGGCGCTGCGGCGATAGTGCGGCGCGCGCGGCGTACCCGCGGCTTCTAGCGTCACCTAGTCTTGCGCGAGCGCCCCACTTCACCGGTGAAGTAGGGCAGTCAAACTCGCTTATTTCACCGGTCAAGGAAGGGACTCTCCGTGTCGGCGTTGGCCTGGTGGCTCATCCCGCTAGGCGCAACATTCGGGGCGCTCATGTGGGTGGGCTGGCGCAATCGGACTCGACCGCCCGCCGACGTCCACGAGGCCATGGCCGAGCGGGAGCGCTTCCGCGAAGCCATGGAACGTGTCTCTCGGACGCCTCCTGGAACTTCGTTGCCATCCCCGGACGTCGAGTCAGAGTCATCTCATCGCCCTCAACTCGACGAGACCGAGGACAACGCGTGAAGCGACGAACTGCCACGGTGGTAACCGCCGCCGTACTCCTCGTAGTTTTCACCGCCGTGGCCACGTTGCTCCCGGTCCCGTACGTGTCGTTGTCGCCGGGGCCGGTCTTCAACACCATCGGGTCCTACGACGGCAAAGCGCTGATCACGATCACGGGCACGAAGACGTACCCCGTCGACGGAACACTGGACATGACGACAGTGTCCGAGCGGGGTGGCCCCTTCGGCGGGATGAGTTTGGTGACGGCCGTGCGCGGATGGCTCAACCCCGACGTTGCCGTCGTCCCGCGCGAAGTTCTCTATCCGGATCAAAAGAATCCCGACGAAGTCCAGCAAGAAAATGCCGCCGCCTTTAGTACGTCGCAGTCCGATGCGATTGCGGCGTCGTTGCGTTACTTGAAGATCCCGGTGACGACTGAGGTCCTCGTTGGTGATGTGGCGACGGGTAGCCCCGCGGACGGCAAACTGAACATCGGGGATGTCATCGTCAGCATTGACGGCAAAGTCGTGAAGAAGGCCGACGATGTTTTCAGCGCCATCGGAAGTCAGCCGGTCGGTTCGCAAGTGACGTTCGTCGTGCTACGAGACGCCAAGCGGACAACAGTTCCCGTCACCACGGCTGCGTCCAAAACAAATGCCTCGAAATCGTACGTTGGGATCACGCCGGAAGAGTCCTACGTAGGCCCGTTCGACATCACGTTCGGCCTCGAAGATGTCGGCGGACCGAGTGCCGGCACGATGTTCGCGTTGGGAATCATCGACAAGTTGACCCCGGGTCAGCTCAACAACGGGCGCAACGTCGCCGGAACCGGCACCATCGATCCGGACGGCAAGGTCGGCCCGATCGGCGGCATCGCGCAGAAGATGGTGGCGGCGCGCGACGCCGGGGCGTCGCTCTTTCTGGCGCCAGCCGACAACTGCGGCGACGTTGCTGGCCACGTTCCTGACGGACTGACGGTGGTGAAGATCGACACCCTCGCGGGTGCCGCCAACGCTGTCGACCGCTGGTCGCACGCGGCTCCCGGCGTACAGGTCGCGCTTCCCAAGTGCTAGTCGGTGAGGGTCGCTGCGATGGCTTCGGCGAGACGAGGTATGAGGTCGGCGGCGACCACGACGGCATCGTCGCGGTCTTGGGCTCGCAACCGAAGCGCGCACAACTGCCCGCCTTCACGCAGCGCCGCCACAGCCATCCGTACTTCCTGACGCTGCGGATGTTGCGCCGCCGCAGCCACGACCTCGGACTCGGTCTCAGCGTCGGGCAAGCCAGCCTCGGCGCTCGGGGGAAGCACGAGGCGCTCCAAGACGAGCGCGGCGCCTGCGACTCCGTCGGGCCACACGATCGCGGCGAGTGCTTCGTCCAGCGGGCGGCTCGGGTCCAGAGACTCCTGTTCGATCGGCGTCCAGCGAGACGACTGCGGATCCAGGCCCAACGCCTTGGCGAGTTCGGGTTCCCGTACGACGAGCTCGTCGGTTGGTGCCAGCGCAAACAACCGTGGGGGTTGGTCCCAACCGGCTTCGGCGACGTGGCGTTCGATTTCGCGAAGTACCGATTCAAGAGTGGATGTCACGGGGCAGGAGTCTGCCCGGTCAGTCCCCGACCGGCCACACCCGCCACCGCAGTTCGATCCGTACAACCGAGCCGAAGTAAGGTGCCGAAATGAGCTTCGCAATGCCCACCCGCGGTGGGGCCACGCAAGGACCGCGCACATCGAGCGGTCGAGGCAGGGTGCTGATCCCGACCCTGATTGTGCTGGCGGTGCTCGTCGGCGGCTTCGTCCTCTTCGCGGGCTTCTGGACGGACTGGCTGTGGTTCAAGTCCGTCGATGAGGGCTCTGTCTTCACCACGCTGTTGTGGACGCGGGTGGGCTTGCTCCTTGGATTCGGCGCGATAATGGGTTTGTTCGTCGGGGGTAACGTCTGGATCGCGCACCGGATCCGCCCTGAATTGCGCGGGCTCAGCCCCGAGCAGGCGAATCTGGAGAAGTACCGAATCGGCATTGAACCCTTCCGACGGTTGCTCTTCATCGGCATCCCGACCGCGCTGGGACTCTTCGCCGGATTGAGTGCCGCGCAAGAGTGGAAGACGTGGCTTTTGTGGCGCAACGCCCAACCGTTTGGCGTCACCGATCCGCAGTTCGGCAAAGACATTTCCTACTTCACCTTCATCTATCCATTCCAGCGATTCGTGCTCGGCTTCCTGTTCGCTGCGGTAGTCCTTGCGTTCATTGCGAGCGCGGTTGTGCACTACTTGTACGGCGGAATCAAGTTGCAGTCACCGGGCGAACGCGCCACCCCCGCCGCGCAGGCGCATCTGTCTGTCCTCATTGGGGTTTTCTGCCTGCTGAAGGCCGCGGCGTACTGGCTGGATCGCTACGGTCTCGCAACGGCTGATGATGGCTTGCTCGTCGGATTGAAATACAAGGACGTCAACGCCGTCTTGCCCGCGAAAAACATTCTGACTGTGATCGCTTTGATCTGTGCAGTGCTGTTTTTTGCGAACGCGTTTCGTCGTACGTGGGAATTGCCGATCATCAGTCTTGCGTTGCTAGTGCTGTCCTCGCTGTTGATTGGTTTCATCTACCCGTCAATCGTGCAAGCGACCCAGGTCAGTCCCAGCGAGCTGGTCAAGGAGTCGCCGTACATCCAGAACAACATCGACGCGACGCGCGCTGCCTATGGTCTGGATAAAGCGAAAGTGACTGAGTACGCCGCCACAACGGCTCC
>JBBRLC010000261.1:0-3163 GCA_038231595.1 Candidatus Nanopelagicales bacterium
GCCGCACGATCAAAGAGGAGTGCTCCGGTCGCGAGTTCCAACTCAACGTCGATGTCCGCGGGCACCTTGATCGCGGCACGTCGCCGCCAGGTCGAGATGGGATCGGTCCATGCCTCGATCGTGTACGTCCACGCGCCTTCGACGTCAGGACGGATCGAACCAACCCGCCGATCGATCCCGTCGCCTGGTCGCATCGGAGTCGACGTCGTGATCCCAGTTGGCGATTGGAGCAACAAGGTCGCAGCGACACTGTCGTCTCCGTCTCGAAACACCGAGGCGGAGACGTCGACGACCTCGCCCACGACTGCTTTGACCGGACGGGTGCCGTGAGCCACGAACGGCCAGACGTCGGTCACGAGCACGCGTTGACCCCGCACCGGGGGTCCCGATGCTGCCGCGCGGGCCTTCGTACGTGCCGACGATTGCGGTGACTTTGACATCGCCACCAACTTAGCGGCGGGGAACCGGCGAGGTCGGCAGGTACGGTTATCTACGTGAAAGCGATCCGACGGTTTACCGTCCGAACGGTCTTGCCTGAGCGCCTTGAGGCAATGACTGAGTTGGCCAGCAATTTGCGTTGGTCATGGCATCCCGAAACATGCGACCTCTTCGCGGACATCGACCCCGCGCTATGGCAAGAGTTTCGAGGCGACCCCGTCGGGCTGCTAGGGGCAGTCTCACCGGGCCGCCTCCAGGAGCTCGCGGCGGATGAGGATTTCGTCAGGCGGGTTGACCACGCAGCCAACGACCTGCACGAATACATCACCGGTGACCTTTGGTACCAGCGCCTGTCCAACACGCGACCGGCATCGATTGGCTACTTCTCGCCCGAATTCGGTATTGCTACCGCGTTGCCGCAGTACTCCGGCGGGCTCGGCATCTTGGCCGGCGATCATCTCAAGGCCGCGAGCGACCTCGGTGTTCCCATCATCGGCGTCGGTTTGTTCTATCGCTCCGGTTACTTCCGGCAATCGCTGTCCTTCGATGGGTGGCAGATGGAGACCTACCCCGTCTTCGACCCCGATGCCTTGCCGGTCTCGTTGCTTCGTGAAACTGACGGCCGCGGCGTACGCGTCTCCTTGGCATTGCCCGGTGATCGTCAACTCAATGCGCGAGTCTGGGTCGCGCAGGTCGGACGTACGCCGTTGCTGCTGCTGGACTCCGACGTCGAAGAGAACGCCCCGCCCGAACGCGAAGTCACCGATCGCTTGTACGGCGGCGGCGGCGAGCGACGCCTAGCCCAAGAGTTGCTCCTCGGCGTTGTCGGTGTACGCGCTGTTCGCGCGTACTGTCGCCTGACTGGCGCTCCACCCCCGGAGGTCTTTCACACCAACGAGGGGCATGCGGGTTTTCTCGGCATCGAACGAATCCGAGAGCTCGCAGCCGAAGGTTTGTCGTTTGAGGAGGCGCTACAAGTCGTCCGCGCTGGAACCGTTTTCACGACTCACACCCCAGTTCCAGCGGGCATTGACAAATTCGCGGTCGAAACCGTGGCAGCGCATTTCGCCGGGGCCGAGTGGTCAGGTGTGCCCACCGACCGATTGCTCGCGCTCGGTGCGGAGCCAATCGTCGACGAGATACTGGATGACAACAGCGAAACCGGTTCAACTGGTCACGATGATGTGCCCATCTTCAACATGGCGGTCATGGGATTGCGGCTCGCCCAACGGGCTAACGGCGTTAGTGCGCTGCATGGTCAAGTGAGTCGCTCGATGTTCTCTGAACTGTGGACGACCTTTGATCGAGATGAAATCCCCATCACGTCCATCACTAATGGCGTTCACGGACCGACGTGGGTCGCACGCGAAGTTCGTGACTTGGCGCTTCGTGAAATCGGCCCGCAGATCCTCGACGGCGTCACTGGCTGGGATCAAGTGAGCTCAGTTGAGGACTCGCTGGTCTGGTCCACGAAGCGGTTATTGCGTGAACGGCTCGTCGTGGATGCGCGTCATCGACTTCGCCAATCATGGGTCACGCGGGGTGCCTCGGATGCGGAACTCGGGTGGATTTCGGGTGTCCTCGATCCGGACATCTTGACGATCGGATTTGCGCGACGTGTTCCGTCCTACAAGCGACTCACCCTGATGTTGCACGATCCCGCTCGACTTCGCACACTTCTGCTCGATCCAGAGCGACCAATACAAATCGTCATTGCGGGCAAATCCCATCCAGATGATGATGGTGGCAAGCGGCTCATCCAGGAAATGGTGCGCTTCGCCGATGAAGCGGATGTACGTCACCGAATCGTCTTTCTTCCCGATTACGACATAGGGATGGCGCAAGTCCTGTACCCCGGCTGCGACGTATGGCTGAACAACCCCCTTCGTCCGCTTGAAGCCTGCGGCACGTCGGGGATGAAGGCGGCACTCAATGGTGCACTGAACTTGTCCATCCGCGATGGGTGGTGGGACGAGTGGTTCGACGGTGAAAACGGGTGGGCGATTCCAACTGCCGACGGTGTACTTGACCCCGATCGCAGAGATGAACTCGAAGCAGCGGCGCTGTACGACCTCATTGAAAAGTCGGTTGCCCCAACCTTCTACGACGTCGATGACAACAAATTGCCGATCCGTTGGTTGAGCATGGTCCGACACACGCTCTCCTCGCTAGGGCCCAAGGTTCTCGCGGGCCGCATGCTCGGCGACTACGTCCGTACTTTGTACGTCCCAGCCGCCCAATCCGCTCGCCGGATGACCCACGACTCGTACACCCAGGCGCGTGAGTTAGCGCCGTGGATCGAGCGAGTTCGGGCGCAATGGCCCAGTGTGCAACTCGAACACGTCGAGGCGACCGGAGTTGGCGACGAACCTCATTTGGGTCAAGAAATCCACGTTCGTGCGGTCGTCGCGTTGGGGTCGTTGAGTCCCGACGATGTCGCAGTTCAGGTGGCCTATGGTCGCGTGGATGCCGACGATCGGCTCATTGCCACAACGCTGCAAGTGCTTGAGCCAGTGGAAGAATTCGAGGGAAACCGTTGGCGATATCAAGCCCGTGTGGTGCTGGACCGCACCGGACCCTTCGGTTATACCGCACGCGTTGTGCCGAGGCGCGACGAATTGGCCTCCGTCGCAGAGTTGGGGCTTCAAGCCTTGCCGCTGGCTCAAGCCTGACCGGTGCTCCACATCGACAAGGAGTGTTCGATGAGGACCACGGAGGCACCTAA
>JBBRLC010000262.1:0-3124 GCA_038231595.1 Candidatus Nanopelagicales bacterium
CCACCGGTCGAGCCCGGCAGTGCGACCTAGAGTGAACGTTCGACTGTGCCCACGACCTGCCGGGACAGGTCAGCGGAGGCTACCTGGGGACGGGAGGCTGAACGTATCGCCTCGGCCACACCGGGCAGATCTTTATCCAACAGGGGACGTACGGCTTCGGGCGTGACGTCGCGCGGACCGATTCCGGTTCCCCCGGTGAGGACCACGACGTCGACGCCCGCGGCAACGGCTGACCGTACGGCCTGGGCAATCTCGTTTTGCTCATCCGGGACGAAGGTCGGAGGTTCTGTGTCGACTCCGAATTCGGTGAGCAATGCGACGGCAAGCGGTCCAGAACGATCTTCAGCCTCACCGGCCGACACTCGATCAGACACCGTGATGACGCGACCGTGAAGTTTCTCGATTTCGGTGTTCTCTGGCACTGGCGACTCGATCATGAATTCTCCGATCGCGTCCACGATCCAGAACGCCCGCCGTCCTTGCTCTCCACGCGTACGTTGGTCAAGGCCGCTGCTGGGTCGAGCGCCTTGATCATGTCGATCACCGCCAGTCCGGCGATCGCAACTGCAGTCAGGGCTTCCATCTCAACGCCCGTACGGTCAGCGGTGCGTACGACTGCCCGGAGCTCGAGTCCGTGCTCGACAACGCCAACTGAGACTTCGACGTTGTGTAGTGCGAGTGGATGACACAACGGGATCAGATCCGGCGTGTGTTTGGCGGCCATGATGCCCGCGATCCGCGCGACGGCTGCAACATCGCCCTTGGGCACGGATCCGGTTGAAATAGCGGCAAGGACGTCGGCTGTTGTGCTGACACACCCCGACGCGGTGGCGGTGCGACTGGTTACGTCACGCTCGGACACGTCGACCATGCGGGCGTCGCCGCGATCATCGAGATGGGTCAACTTTGGCACAATCATTCCCTCCGTCAGGACCAGGCTATGCCTCGCTGGGTCCTCGCCATGCATCGACCGAGGTGGTGTTCGGCGTACTTTCCGGCGCGCTCACCTAGTCTCCTCACGTGTCCACTCGCCAACCTCCCTACGCAGCCGTGGTCCTGACCGGCGGCCATGCCGCGCGGATGGGCGGGATCGACAAGACGACGCTCCAGGTGGATGGGGAAACCGTCCTGGCACGAGTGCTTTCCGCAGTCGATGACGCGAGCGAGATTGTCGTGGCGGGTCGGAGATCGCAGCTCGAGTTCGACGCCGGACGGGTGAAATGGGTTTGCGAAACTCCGCCATCCGGCGGGCCAGTTGCGGGGATCGACGCAGCCCTGGCGTGTGTTCGCAGTCCAGTTGTGGTCGTACTCGCTGGAGACCTTCCATTTGTGGCCGGGCTCCCCGGGATCCTGCTGGATGCGCTTTCGGTTGTGGCCGATGCAGATGCGGTTGTCCCCCAAGACGTCGGAGGTCGGTGGCAACCTTTGGCGGCTGCTTATCGCACCGGGGCTCTGCGGGCTGCGTTGCGTTCAATGGGCGACGCACATGGGCAATCCGCGCGAACGTTGTTGACGCATCTCCGTTTGATCGGCATTTCGGCGGCGGAATTGCCTGATAATTCGCTCTTCGACATCGATACGCAGTCGGATCTTGAAGCGGCCCAAAAGACCAACGACAAGTAAGGAGTAGCGATGCTCGATGAATGGACCACAGCGCTATGTCGTGAGCTAGGTCTCGACGTTGAGGTCGATACCGAGTTACTCCTCGACGTCGCCAAGGATGCTGCGCACGGAGTGGCGCGTCCGGCGGCACCGATCACGACATTTCTTGTCGGCTATGCGGCGGCGTGCCACGGCGGCGACGCTGCAGCTGTTGAGGCGGCCGCCGATACGGCTCGCTTGCTCGCAACTCGCTGGACAACGGATAGCTCACCCTCGTGACGCTGGAGGGAGGGAGTTGGGACGCTGCGCGGCTTGCGGCGTACGAGAGCGGCGTCGAGCTTGAGGCTGAGCCGGTTCCACTGCGACTGGGGGACAGGCGCGTACTGGCGAGAGACGTTACGTCGGCGACAGCGTTGCCGCCGTTCACGACCTCGGCGATGGACGGGTGGGCAGTCGCAGGAGCCGGGCCGTGGCAGGTGGTTGGCGAAGTGCTCGCGGGACGGGTCTGGTCGGAGAAACTACCGCCGGGCAATGCCGTACGAATCGCGACTGGCGCGGTGATTCCCATTGGTACACATGGTGTATTGCGGCGTGAGCACGGGACGCTTAGTGGTGATTCGGTTCTTGACGGTGCCGTTGCGCCGGGTCAAGACATCCGACCAGCAGGTGAGGAGGCCCGGCTCGGCGATGAGCTTGTAGGTGCAGGAACCCTTTTGGCTCCAGTCCATCTCGGGCTCGCAGCGGCCGGAGGTGCGGACGAGCTGATGGTCGTAAGGAGGCCGGCAGCGCATTTGCTGATTCTTGGCGATGAGTTGTTGGAGTCGGGTTCGCCTCGTGCTGGTCGAGTGCGCGACAGTCTCGGGCCGCAAATTCCGGGTTGGTTGGAGCGAATGGGTGTCGACACTCATTCGGTGACGCATGTCGAGGACAGTCTCGCTGCTCACGTGGATGCTCTTGCTGCGGTGAGCGACGCCGATCTTGTGGTGACGACAGGCGGTACGGCGGCGGGTCCTGTCGACCACCTGCACTCGTCGATTGACGCAGTTGGCGGCCAACTGGTTGTCGATTCTGTCGCCGTACGCCCAGGCCACCCGATGGTGCTAGCCCGACTTGACGAACGGCGCTGGCTGATCGGGCTGCCAGGTAACCCGCAATCGGCTGTCGTCGCGCTGTTGTCGTTAGGGGCCCCGCTACTGGATCGGCTCTTCGGTCAGGGGTTCGGCGTCCTGGATGACGTTCACCTGGCGGAGGACGTCAGTGCCCCGGCCGGGGAAACGCGACTCGTCCTGAGCACTCTGCGCTCGGATATTGCGACACCGACGGCGCATTTGGGCTCGGCAATGTTGCGCGGATTGGCTGTGTCAGATGGATTTGCGGTGATCTCGCCGGGGGGATGCGCGGCCGGTGACTTCGTACGGTGGCTTCCGCTTCCTCGCTAGTTTGCTTTGTTGACCGTACGGTGCCAAATCGCCGCGAAACGCCGCACATGTCCGCTGGATGATCAACAATGTTGATCATCCAG
>JBBRLC010000263.1:0-3097 GCA_038231595.1 Candidatus Nanopelagicales bacterium
CCTTGAGGGTCAGATCCCCAGGCGCTATGCGGCTCGGAAGCGGACAGGTGGTGAGCGTGAGCCGCCTGAGCTACCTGTCAGGCGGCCTGGGCCACCGTCATCGTGAGGTAGGGGGTTTAGGCTGCGCCGGGCCTGCTGTCGGAGACCTAGCGGCGCCCGACACGAACTAATAGGAACTGACTAGGGCGAAATCGATACGGGCGACTCGGGAGGTAGCAACACGATGGACAAGGTTGTCGCGTCAGCTGCGGAGGCAATCGCTGATCTCCCGGATGGCGCCACCGTGGGGGTCGGAGGTTTCGGCTTGTGTGGAATCCCGAGCGTGCTTATCGCCGCCCTCCACGCCCAGGGAACCCGCGATCTGTTGGTCGTCTCCAACAACTGCGGCGTCGACGACTGGGGGTTGGGCATCCTGCTCAACAGCAAACGCATTGCGCGCATGACCTCGTCATACGTCGGAGAGAACAAGGAATTTGAGCGCCAGTTCCTCTCCGGCGAACTCGAAGTGGAACTCATTCCGCAAGGCACGCTCGCGGAGCGACTGCGCGCGGGTGGAGCCGGCATTCCCGCCTTCTTCACTCCCGCCGGTGTGGGGACCCAGGTAGCCGACGGTGGCCTCCCGTGGAGATACGACAGCGACGGAGGTGTCGCGCTGGCGTCTCCCCCGAAAGAGACCCGAGAATTCGACATGCGGGGCGACTCTCGCTCCTACGTCTTGGAGCGGGCGATCGTCACTGACTTCGCACTCGTCCGCGCTAGCGTCGGCGACCGTCACGGCAACCTGGTCTTCGACAAAAGCACCCGGAATTTCAATCCACTGGTGGCGGGGGCGGGTCGCATCACGATCGCCGAAGTCGAACGGCTCGTCGAACCGGGCGAAATTGTCCCCGACAACATCCACGTGCCCGGTGTCATGGTGCAGCGCATCGTCGAGCTAACCCCTGAACAAGCGAGTACCAAGCGCATCGAGCGTCGAACGATTCGCACCGAGGGAGACAACTGAGATGACGCTCTCTCGAGCACAGTTAGCCGCGCGTGTCGCGATGGAACTCGAAGATGGTCAGTACGTGAACCTCGGCATTGGCTTGCCAACGCTCGTACCAAACTATTTGGGCGATGACGTGACCGTCATTCTGCAAAGCGAAAACGGAATCCTTGGCGTGGGTGCCTATCCGACCGAAGCAGATGTTGATGCGGACTTGATCAACGCCGGGAAAGAAACCGTGACCGTGCTGCCCGGTGCGTCGTACTTCGACTCCGCGACAAGTTTCGGAATGATTCGTGGCGGCCACATCGACGCCGCAATTCTAGGAGCCATGCAGGTGTCGGCCGCAGGTGATCTCGCCAACTGGATGATCCCGGGCAAGATGGTCAAAGGCATGGGCGGGGCCATGGACCTCGTTCACGGCGCCAAGCGCGTCATCGTGATGATGGAACACGTTGCTAAGGACGGCTCGCACAAGATCGTCGATAAGTGCACGCTGCCCTACACCGGTCGCGGTGTCGTCGAGCGAATCATTACCGATATGGCAGTTATCGACGTCACCGACGAAGGCCTCGTTCTGCGCGAACTCGCACCCGGCGTCACCGTTGAAGACGTCCGCGCCGCAACGGGTCCCGAACTCGCCGTACATGGCGAACCACCGACGATGCGTGTGTGAGGTCCAGCATCAACCAGCCGATTTGGTATCGCGTTGGCCTACGCTGACGGCGCAAAGGTTCCGCTGCTCAGCGTTGTGATTCCCGCGTACAACGTTGAGGAGTACATCACCGATTGCCTTGAGTCCCTGGTCGAACAACAAATCGCTGATCTCGAAGTCATCGTTGTCGATGATGGTTCGACCGACTCAACGGCGGAGATGGCCGTTGAGTTTGCCAAGCACCATCCCCGTTGGATGGTCGTACGCGTCGATCGGCGGGGACCCGGCGGGGCACGAAACGAGGGGATTTTGCACGCGACTGGCGACTTCCTCGCATTCGTTGACGCTGATGATGTGATCCCGCCCAACGGATATCGGGCTCTGCTTGACGCGATCACGTCAAGTGGCTCAGATCTCGCCACCGGAAACGTGATTCGATTCAACGCTGCGCGGACGTGGCAGTCAAAGTTGCACGCCGACGAGTTCGGCAAGTCTGCCCGCGGAATAGCAATGATCGAAAGGCCCGGTCTTCTCGACGACACCAACAGCACTAACAAGATCTACCGACGGTCGTATTGGGATGCGCTGCATTTTCCGTTTCCCGAGGGCGGCGTATATGAAGACATCCCGGTAGCAATCAACGCGTTGGCGAATGCGAAGAGCCTCGATATCGTTGCCGAACCGGTCTACCTGTGGCGAATCCGTGAGGGTTCAAACCTCTCGACGAGCCAACGACTCACCGAGCAAAGCGTGATAGAAGACAGGGCTAGGGCTGTCGAGACAGTGCGTGAAGTGCTGAGAAGTTCACCAGCCGCCGCGCTTGCGCAACCCTGGAACCGTCGGGCGCTCCTGCTGGACTTTGCTCGCTACCTTGAAGTTTCCGATCGTGCCGATTCCGCCGCTCAACGTGCCTTACTCAACGCCATCGAAGTTCACCGCGAAAACTCCGGCAGCGAAGTATTCGAATCGTTGCCTCGGCCGGAGAAACGCGCGTATCGCAAGATTCTCGGTTCGGGGAAGGCTGGAATCCCTGCCGCGGCTCGAACCTTGCGCCGGGCCACGTTCGCGCGCCGCGTTCGCGGCCGGATTGGGCGAACACTCCGCCGATGACGATCAACCGCGAACTCTGACGTGGTTTCTAGATGATCGGCGGTCGACCCAGGCGCGTCATCTTCCACACAGTTGACCAACTCATTGGCGCTCGAATTCCGGCGTCACTTCTCCAGCCATCAGCGAATCCCTCGAACCACACTCGCAGCGACTCGCGCTTGCGTACGCGCACCACGGTCATCGCGGTCCAGACGCCGAGGTACGCCGGGACGAGCGGCCACGGCAATCGGCGTTTCGCTAGCCACACTCGATTGCGCGCATTGAGCCGGTAGTAGTCGCGGTGACGCGACGGCGCGGTGGCCGGGTGATACATCGCGATCCGAGCGTCGTAGCGAATGCGCCACCCC
>JBBRLC010000264.1:0-3089 GCA_038231595.1 Candidatus Nanopelagicales bacterium
CGGGGAGCCGGGAAAGTTCGTCGAAGATATTGATCTGTGCGTAGTTGCTCATGTAGAGCGGGTCGCGCGAACCATCGTAAGAAACCATGTTTACCGCGAGCAGGATGTTCGGCGACTGAATCTTGACGTTCACACCTTCTGCCTGAACGCTCGTGGGCAACTGCGGCATGGCCAACTGCACGCGGGTCTGCACCAGCATGAGGGCGGTGTGGATGTCGGTGCCAACCTTGAAGCTGACGGTCAGCGTGTACATCCCGTTGTTGGTGCAGGTGGACGACATGTAGATCATGCCCTCGGTGCCGTTCACCTGAGCCTCGATGGGCTGGCCAACTGCGTCGGCGAGCGTGGTCGCGCTACTACCCGGATATGTGGCGGTGACCTGAATCGTTGGGGGCACGATTGGCGGGTACTGCGCAATGGGGAGAGTGAAGACGGCAATCGAGCCCGCCATCACCATCACAATGGACAGGACCCAGGCAAAGATCGGGCGATCAATGAAGAACCGTGACATGGATGCCGTTGTTCCTTGGAGAACTCTTTCAGAAACTACGCTGCCCCGATGGGGCAACCGCTACACATCGGCCGTCACTTCTTGGTTTTTGGGAGCGTCGTCGGTGCTGCTTTGGCGTCGAGGAGCGTGGTCATGTCCACCAACTTTGGCTCAACCTTGTCGCCTGGCCGCACGCGCTGGAGCCCGTTGATGATGAGGCGGTCGGTCGGGCGCAAGACCTCGAAGTCCTTAATCGAATCTGCCCCCGTCGCCCCTGGCTCAACCACTTTTCGAGTGCGATACACCTCGCGTAACTCGCCCTGCATCTGGCCGACCTGGACAATGCGAGACTCAACCTCGTCTTTATCGTTGACCACGAGCACGAACCGTTGCCCCTGGCTTGTGCCGATCGCTCGGTCGCTCACGAGCAACGCCTTGTGCGGCGCACTCACCGGCACGCGAACGCGTGCGAACATCCCCGCGACAAGAACGCCATCGTCGTTTGTGAAGTTGCCGCGGAGACGAATTGATCCTGTGCTGGGGTCGAGCTGGTTGCTCACGAAATCGACCGTACCTGAAATCGTGAAGGCAGTATCAGTCCCGAGCGCCAATTGGATCGGGGACTCTCCCTTCCGGGCTGAAACAACCGTGCCTGCCCGCACCATTGCCTGGTATTTCTCGGCCGAGTTCTGATCCACATCGAAGTAGGCCCACATCGGCTTGAGCGACACGATGTTTGTCAGCAACGACATGTTCTCTGTGACCAGATCGCCCACATCCAGGAAGTGCCGATTGATGCGACCAGCAATTGGCGACCTGACCTTGCACCAGTCGAAGTTGAGTTGCGCGTTCGCCAGTTGAGCGTTGGCTTGTTTTACGGAGCCGGCTGCCTCGTCGCGGCCGCCTCTACGCTTCTCGATTTCCTGGTCGCTGATGGCTGCCGGATTCTGCTTCTGGACGCCGAGGCCAATGTCGTAGAACGCCTGCGTCTTGGTGAGGTTGGCCTTGGCGATCTCGACATCAGCCTTGGATTTGTCGAGTGCCGCCTTGTATTGCCGATCGTCGATCTCGAACAACACTTGATCGGGGTCGACATCGCCGCCGTCCTTGAAACCGAGTTTGGTGATGAACCCAGTGACACGGGGCTTGATGTCGATGGATTGAACCGCTTGAGTGCGAGCGGTGAAGATTTGATGGTCTGTCACTTCTTGTTCAATGGGTCGCGCCACCTCGACGACGGGCGGAGGCGTCGCGACGGGAGTCATGTGGTTCCCACGACACCCAATGATTAGACCCACGACCAGAATGAGGGTGGACGCGGAACGTATCCAGACAAAACACATCGCGGAACCTCACGCGGTGATTCGTGAATGATCGGGCTCGCCAAATCCTCAGACCCTTTCGCAACACGATACTGAAGAATGACCGTTGGTGGAATGTCCCCGCGGCAACTTTGGGCAGATTCTCCCGAAGTGAGCACACAGCGGAAGATTTGTGAAACCTACTGAAAGCCGCCGCGATCCTTCCGCACTTAGATTGGAGAAGCTGCAGCGATTGTGTCGATATTGCAACTGGCTGAACTCACTTGTCGCCGACCAAGGCCGGGAAATGTCAACCACACACCCGCGACTGCCAGGAACTTCCACGCTGGTGTCACTGACAGGCATTGACTCCGTTCGTGCGGTCCTGGCACGTCTTTTCACTCGTCGAACGATTCGCCGAGTCGCATGCGGGGCGAGTCTTTTCGTGTGTGGCTGCACGCCGTTGAAGGAGTACGTCCACAACGGCTTCAAGGTCGGGCCGAACTATCAACGGCCTCCCGCTGCGGTCGCGCCCGACTGGATCGACGCGACAGACGTTCGTGTCAGCAAAGACCCTGAAGAGTTGAGCCGCTGGTGGACGGTGTTCAACGACCCGGTGCTCAACGCACTGATCTGCGATGCCTATCGCCAGAACCTGACGCTGCGTGAGGCCGGCTTTCGGGTTCTTCAGGCGCGAGCACAGCTCGGAGTCGCCCGCGGCGAATTCTTCCCGCAAACTCAGGCCGCCACCGGCTCGTTCAATCAGAAGGCGGTGAGCGTCGAAGTTGCCAACCGCAACGCGACACCAGACCGATTCTTCGGTACATGGTCCTATGGATTCGGGATCAACTGGGAACTCGACTTCTGGGGTCGGTTCCGGCGCGCAATCGAGTCGGCCGACGACCAGCTCGATGCGTCCGTCGCGGACTTCGACGATGCCCTGGTCACGATGCTCGGGGACATTGCGACGAACTACGTGCAACTGCGAACGCAGGAACAGCAACTCGAATACCTTCGGGCCAACGTCAAACTGCAAAAAGACACACTGGCCATCGCCCAGGCCCAGTTCAAGGGCGGTCAGGTCTCGGAACTCGACCTGGATCAGTCGCAGAGTACGCTGTCGCAAACCGAGTCGGATGTTCCGCAGCAAGAAATCTTGATTCGGCAGACGACGAACAAACTCTGTGTGCTACTCGGAATCCCGCCGGAAGAATTACAGAAGCGGCTCGGGGCGGCACCGATTCCGACAGCGCCGCCCGAAGTCGTGGCCGGAGCGCCGATCGATCTGCTCCGTCGCC
>JBBRLC010000265.1:0-3087 GCA_038231595.1 Candidatus Nanopelagicales bacterium
CCCGTGGGCGGAACAACGACTCCCGCCTCGCCGAGGATTGGTTCGACGATCACCGCCGCCCGTTGAGCCGACTTTGTCGTTGCGTGGAGTGCTTGAGCGAGTGCGACCTCGTCGCCGTACGGGACGAAGACGGCGTCCGTGGGAAGCGGTCGGAATGGTTCTGTCTTGGCCGGTTGCCCGGTCATGGATAGTGCGCCCATCGTGCGCCCGTGGAAGGCACCGTGCGCGGCGATGATCGTGGTCACACCGGAGAGGCGGGTGAGTTTAAATGCCGCTTCGTTGGCTTCGGCGCCGGAGTTGGAGAAGAACACCTTGCCGTCGCGTCCGACCAGTGCGAGCAGTTGCTCGGCGAGGCGTACGACCGGCTCGGTTGCGAAGAGGTTGCTGGCATGCCCGAGTGTGGAGACCTGGCGCGTGACGGCCTTGACCACCGCCGGGTGTGCGTGACCTAGTGAGTTCACCGCGATGCCAGCCAAGAAGTCGACGTATTCGATGCCGTCGGCGTCCCACACTCGAGCTCCTTGTCCTCGCACGAGGGCGATGGGCGGAGTGCCGTAGTTGTTGGTATGCGCGTGCGAGTAACGGGTCACTAACGCAGCGTTTGTGACGTCGGTGACCACGGTGATTGTCACGTCGGCTCCCCGGACGTGACCATCGTGCCGACACCGGAATCGGTGAATACCTCGAGCAGCAGTCCGTGCGCGACGCGACCGTCGATGACGTGCGCACGCGGTACACCGCCGTCGACGGCGCGGAGGCACGCTTCCATCTTCGGCACCATTCCGCTGGACAGAGTGGGCAACAGCGCGCGCAACTCCTCTGCACTGATGGTGGCGATCACATCGCTGCTGGCCGGCCAATCGGCGTACAGGCCCTCGACATCGGTCAACACGATCAACTTGTTGGCGCCCAACGCAATAGCCAATGCTGCGGCGGCGGTGTCAGCGTTGACGTTGTAGGGCTGACCATCCACACCGACGGCAACCGATGACACGACAGGGATCAGGCCGTCATCGAGAAGCGCTTGCACCAAGTCCGGGCGCACCTCGGTCACATCGCCAGCCAAGCCGATGTTTACCGGTTTGCCATCGACGATTGCGTCCCGGCGTTCGGCCGTGAAGAGGTGAGCATCCTCGCCACTTACGCCCACCGCCAGCGGGCCGTGCTCGTTGATCAGCCCGACAACGTCGCGTTGCACCTGACCGGTGAGTACCATCCGTACGACGTCCATAGCCTCCGGTGTTGTGACTCGCAGGCCACCTTTGAATTCGTTCGGAATGCCCAGTCGATCCAGCATGGAGGTGATTTGTGGACCACCACCATGCACGACTACGGGGTGCAGTCCGGCCATCCGAAGGAACACCACGTCCGCGGCGAAAGCGGCCTTCAACGTGTCATCGACCATGGCGTTACCGCCGTACTTGATGACGACCGTCGTGCCGTGGAAACGGGTGAGCCACGGCAGAGCGTCGGCGAGGACGCCGGCTTTGGCGCGCGCAATCTTGGGATCCACGCGAGCCGCATGTTCCGGTGGAGTCCCGGTGGGCTTCACGTGGAGTACGCCGAATTCTCGTGGACGTACATCGCGGTCAGGTCGTTGGTCCAAAACGTCGCGGCGTGAGCTCCCGCGGACAGGTCAACTGTGATGGCCACTTCGCGCTCGCTCATGGACACCAGACTGCGGTCCTCCCCCGGTGCCCCGTCGCGGCAGACCCACACGTCGTTGATGGCGACAGCAATTTCGGAAGGGTCAAACGTGGCCGACGTACTCCCGGCCGCGGAAATTACCCGCCCCCAGTTGGGATCCTCCCCGTGGATCGCGCACTTGAGCAGATTGCTACGCGCAATCGCCCGCCCCGCAACGACTGCGTCATCGTCGCTGGCCGCGTTGATGACATCGATGCGGATGTCCTTGGTCGCACCTTCGGCATCGCCAATCAATTGACGGGCAAGGTCAGCGCACACTTCGGTGAGCGACTCGACGAACGCGCTCGCGTCCGGGCGTACGCCGCTGGCTCCGCTCGCGAGCAACAGCACGGTGTCGTTGGTCGACATGCAGCCATCGGAGTCGATGCGATCGAAGGTCGTCGTGACTGCGGTGCGCAGCGCCTTGTCGAGGTCACTGGCGGCGACGTCGGCGTCAGTGGTGACGACCACCAACATCGTGGCAAGACCCGGCGCCAACATCCCCGCGCCCTTTGCCATCCCGCCGATGGTCCACCCGTCGCGCCGCACGGCTGACTGCTTGTGAACGGTGTCGGTGGTCTTGATCGCAATCGCTGCATCGACGCCTCCATCAACGCTCAACGCCTCGTGTGCGGCCGTCACGCCCGCCAGCAACAAGTCCATCGGCAACCGATCTCCGATGAGTCCGGTGGAACACACCGCAACCTCACCTGGGCCGCAAGACAACAACTCAGCGACGTGCTCGGCCGTGGCGTGGGTGTCTTGAAACCCACCCGGGCCGGTGCACGCGTTCGCGCCACCGCTGTTGAGCACGACGGCGCGCAACGCACCGGAGGTCAGGACCTGTTGCGACCAGAGCACGGGGGCAGCCTTGACTGTGTTGGACGTGAACACCCCGGCTCCAGCCTGCGATGGCCCATCGTTGACCACGAGGGCGACATCCGGCGAGCCACTCGCCTTCAAACCTGCAATTACACCCGAGGCGCGAAAACCTTGTGCTGCAGTCACGCTCATGGCGCGATACCTACCGTCGTGAGAGCGGTAGCTTCTGGGAGTCCGAGGGCGATGTTGGCCGACTGGATCGCCGCGCCCGCGGTTCCCTTCGTCAGGTTGTCGATCGCCGCGATTGCGATCAGCCTGTTGGCACGCGCATCTACAGCGACCTGAACTTGCACACTGTTGCTCCCCAACACCGCAGCCGTTGTCGGCCATTGGCCTTCCGGAAGCACAGTGACGAACTGTTCATCGGCGTACGTGTTGAGGTAGGCCTCGCGCACGTGCGCTTCACTCACGCCAGGCATGAGTCGGGCGGTGCATGTCGCGAGAATGCCACGTGACATCGGTGCGAGGGTGGGCGTGAAAGAGACGGTGTAGCTCTCACCGCTTGCGGCACTGAGGTTC
>JBBRLC010000266.1:0-3081 GCA_038231595.1 Candidatus Nanopelagicales bacterium
GCGATCCCATCCACGTCGCGCGGCGCGCCGGGAGACGTCAGCGGACACAACCGGTGAGGGGCGGTTTGCTGGCGTGTCGCTCACGGGCCTATCCTGGCCGGTGCGCTGCGAATCCGCGGCGCATTCATGTACGCCCGAGACCCGCCCAGGACCTACTACTCCATGACATCCACCTACGAGATTTCTGCCACCACATCAATTCCCGTGGTCGCCATCAATGACATCGGTTCCGCCGAGGATTTCCTCGCAGCTGTCGAACTGACCATCAAGCCCTTCGAAGACGGTTCAATCGTCGAGGGCATCGTCGTCAAAGTTGACCGTGACGAGGTACTCCTCGACATCGGCTACAAGACCGAAGGCATCATCCCGTCCCGCGAGCTTTCCATCAAGCACGACGTGGACCCCAATGATGTCGTCAAACTCGGCGACGCGATCGAAGCTCTCGTCCTCCAAAAAGAGGACAAAGATGGTCGTCTGATCCTGTCCAAGAAGCGCGCCCAGTACGAACGCGCCTGGGGCACGATTGAGAAGCTCAAGGAAGAAGACGGTGTCGTCACCGGCACAGTCATCGAGGTAGTCAAGGGTGGACTCATCATCGACATCGGACTGCGCGGCTTCTTGCCCGCATCCCTCGTCGAGATGCGCCGCGTACGCGACTTGCAGCCGTACGTCGGCAAGGAACTCGAAGCCAAGATCATTGAGTTAGACAAGAACCGCAACAACGTTGTGCTGTCCCGCCGTGCCTGGCTTGAGCAGACCCAGAGCGAAGTCCGGGTCAACTTCCTCAACCAACTGCAAAAGGGTCAGATCCGCTCGGGTGTCGTGTCATCGATCGTCAACTTCGGTGCATTCGTGGACCTGGGTGGCGTCGATGGTTTGGTTCACGTGTCGGAACTTTCGTGGAAGCACATCGACCACCCCTCCGAGGTCGTCGAAGTTGGCACGGAGGTGACGGTCGAGGTCCTCGACGTCGACATGGACCGAGAGCGCGTGTCCTTGTCGTTGAAGTCGACGCAGGAAGACCCGTGGCAGCAGTTCGCCCGTACCCACCAGATCGGTCAAGTTGTTCCCGGCAAGGTCACCAAGCTGGTGCCGTTCGGTGCGTTCGTTCGCGTCGATGAGGGCATTGAGGGCTTGGTCCACATCTCCGAATTAGCCGAGCGCCACGTCGAGATGCCCGAGCAGGTCGTCAACGTCAACAGTGAGATCTTCGTCAAGGTCATCGATATTGATCTCGATCGTCGTCGTATTTCACTGTCCCTCAAGCAGGCCAACGAGGGTGTCGAGGTCGGCGCCGATGAGCACTTCGACCCGACGGTCTACGGCATGGCAGCCCACTACGACGAGGCTGGCGCCTACCAGTACCCGGATGGCTTCGACCAGTCCACCAACGAGTGGCTCCCTGGGTTTGAGAAGCAGAAGGAAGAGTGGGAACGCCAGTACGCCGAGGCGCATCGTCGTTGGGAAGCCCACAAGATCCAGGTCGTCGAGGCACGCAAGGCCGACCAGGCCGCGATCCTCGAAGCAGGCGAGACCCCGTCGGCGTACTCGTCAGACACCGAAGACGACAGTGGCACGCTCGCCTCGGATGAGGCACTGCAAGCCCTGCGGGACAAACTGACCGGACCCGAGGACGAGGGTGTTGGCGCTGTCGCGACCGAAGCGATCTCGACCGAGGATGTTGTGGCGACTGATCAGGTCGTGGTCGCCGAGGAAGCTGAACCAGCCGCAGAGTAAGCACGCACACGAACGACTAGGAGCCTCGGACACTTGTGGTCTGGGGCTCTTCGTCGATCACCTAAGGAGCCGGATCCTGGACACCACGGCATTCACAGCGTCGCTGGATGAGTTGTTCATCGGCGATTGGGCCGACGGACGACCCCGCGATCCGCGCTTTGACGAGATCGTGAACGGTGTCGACGGGTTCTCTACCGCAGCGCAACTGGCGGTGCTGAATTTGGCCGCGCGCTCGTTGCCCTTGGGTGAGGCGTATCTCGAGATTGGGACTTTCAAAGGGAGATCGCTTTGCGGGGCCACACTTGACGTACCCGGATGCCGATTTTTCGCCGTCGAAAACTTTATGGAATTCGGTATGGCCGGAGCCGACGCTCGCAACGTGTTGTTGACCAACCTCGAACTTCATGCTCGAGACGTCGATCTGCATTTGCTCGAAGGTGACGCGTTCACCATGTTGGCGCCGGACAACTTCGACCAACCGGTTGGCGTGTACTTCTATGACGGCGTCCACACCGGCGCGGCGCATCACCTGGCGCTCGCGCTGGTTGAACCTCTACTCGCCGACGAGGCGATCGTCCTCGTCGATGACGCGAGTTGGCCGATGGTGGAGCGAGCGACTGAGCGGTACCTCGTGAACCACCGAGATTGGTCGATGCTGCGGACCTTCTCGGCGTCGGCAAATGACGATCCAGCCTGGGCCAATGGTCTGATGGTGCTGGCCTATCGACGCTCGGGGGCGGTCGCGGCTGTTCCCCCCGCCGATCGTCTCCGGCAAAAGTTTCAAGTGTCCGTGCGAGGGCCAGCTAACGCCTTGACGTGGCGGACGCTGCACCGGTTTCCCCAACTCGTCCCCATCGCGAAGAGAGTCCTGCCGACTCGATCGCGAACAGTCCGGTGAGTCAGGGTGGTAGCCCGACGGCGCCACCGGGTATCGCGTCGGCCGATGCGGTCACACAGCCCGGATCGTGGGTTAGCATTCCCGCGTGTCTACCCCCCCAGTCGAGACCAGAGTCGTCGCTAGCCCAGCGCTCGGGACCCGCCTGAGCATCTGCGCTGGACTCATCATCCTGGCTGTGGCGGCGTACCTGCTCTTCGTGCCGATCGGGATTCCGACCAAGGAAGGCCCGACGTTCAAGTGCGGTACTGCATGGGCACCCGAAACTGGCGATTTCGCTCGCTCGGTGTGTGGCGGACTCAACGACAAGGCGCGACTACAGGCCGGTGTTGTTGGGTTCGCTGGCTTGGTGGTTATCGCGGGCGGGCTGTGGGCGTTCGGGACTGTGCGACGCGTGCAAAGCCGCGCAATCAGCGACACCGCACCCGCGGGTCACGATGACTTGTGAC
>JBBRLC010000267.1:0-3065 GCA_038231595.1 Candidatus Nanopelagicales bacterium
CACCGTCACAGTGCCACCAGTAGCCGGAGACGCCGGAGACGCCGTCAACGACCACGTCTCCACATACGTCGTAGGCGACGAGCCAACTCCCGTGTCAGAGAAATAAAGCCGGCAACCAATCGACTTCGCGCCACTAAACGCTTCACTTGGTGCCACAGACAGCGCAACGAAGCCCGAGGCTCCCAGCACGATCGCACCGGTCGCGGCAATCGCGCGTCGCATCATCGGGCTACCGCTTTGCGACGCGACTTACGCGACATTCGGATTGCCATGATGAGGCCGAGTTGAAGCGCGGCGGCGGCGGCGATTCCAGTTCGCAATGCGCTGTCGGGGCCAGTACGCGGAAGGCTGGTTCTCGGCTTTGCCGCGGGTTGTTGTTGAACTTTGGTCGATCCCGTTTGAAGGTCAACCGCCCCCGATACCGTCGTTACTGAACCGCCGGTTTGGCAGGAGTTGGGGAGGTTCGTTCCATTGGTCCCGCCATTGGTGGTGCATGTCTTTGTGCCACCTGGTGTTGTGCCACCGGTCTTCGTCGTGCTTGACGACGCGGCAGTGAACGTCTCAACGGTCGTCGCGCTCGTCGGCGTACAGATCGTGTCGAGGCCCGTGTCGATGTCTTTGTTGCCAGGGCCGTCGATATAGCGGAATTCAAATTTGGTGACCTTCAAGACGTTCGATCCGGTCTTCGCTTTGAAGCTGACCGAGATGGGCGCGAACGAGAAAGGAGTGCTGGGGAGAAGGACTTTGGGGTTCGGCGTACCTTGCGCCTTTATGGCCGTGCCGTTTGCGTCGACAAAGATACGTCCGACTGTCTTTTGCGCACCGACGATCACCGGTCCGGTTTTGTATCCCGCGGAGAAGTTGAACGTCGCCTTGACGGTTTGGCCGGCTTTGGGGGCGTTCGGCGAGAGAGACATGACCACTGGAGTGGCCCACGGGATGGACGAACTGAGAATCTTGCACGAGAACGTCATGTTTGCGTCGGCGTGCGCGGGTGCTGCCGCTACAGCAAGGCCGACGCCCATAAGTGCGGTCGCGGTGGCTACGGCGCCGAGGCGACGAGCTGCAGGTTTCATCCCGCGCGCCCCACTTGTCACATCGATGCGAGTACGCATCCTGCGCTCTCCCTCCCCGGGCGTTTCCGCCACATCGCGTCGATTTGAGCGCCCCTCGCGCTTCGCCTCGCCACGTTCCAATTGCCAGCCAAAACTTGCCGAACTCAAGCTTACCGATCCGGAAACGGTGTTCCCCTGGGAGGAACGCGCGTAGATCCTGTCACCATACGACCAAAACGGACAGGCGTGAAGAGGTATGTCGAAATCGAGTCCCCGGCTACTCGGACGGAGTAGCGACGTCGTTGGTTCCCTGACCATGTGTAGGGGCCGAATTACGTTGGGTGATGGCGTGAAACGCGAAGCGGTGGGCCCTTCGGTTCGTGCCGCACGCGACTGGGACGTAGTGTTTCCCGCGTGAGTTCCCCGCACGTGGTCGCGCCCGAGGTGGCGCCAACACCGATCACCGTGCGTTCGATCGATCTTGATCCGCACCTCATATTTGGTCCGAGCCCCTCCTCCGTGCTGGCGGCGCCGTCTCTCGCTGGCCAGCCGAGTCCAATCTCCGCGCTCGATCACGCAACTCGATGCGCGTCGTTGTTGTTGCGGCTTCCCGCCGATGGCGGTTTGTCGTGGGTACGCGGCGGTGACGATCCGAGCGCGATGATCGGTTGGGGGGAAGCTGCGCGACTCGAGGTCGGCGGGGCAGAGCGCTTCTCGCGCGCGCAGCGGTGGTGGGCTGGAGTCGCGGCCAACGCTCAGGTCGTCGATGACGTCGATATCGCGGGGTCCGGTGCTGTCGCGTTCGCGTCCTTCGCCTTTGATGGCGACCCGGGCCACTCGGTCGTGATCATGCCTCGCGTCTTGATCGGCATACGGGGTGATCGCGCGTGGATCACCGTGGCGGTCAATGGTTCCGATGCCGCGGCGTTGCGTGCCGCCGAGGTTGAAGCCGCCTCGGTGGTTGCATCGTTGTCGCGCCCCGTGGGTGTGCCGGATGAGACGGCCACCGTCGCCTATTCCGAGGGTTCTAGGACTGTTCCAGAGTGGGAAAACGCTGTGGCACAGGCGGTTTCACGCATCAATGCGGGTGAACTCGACAAGGTCGTGCTGGCTCGCGATGTCGTGGCGTCGTTGGACTCGCCGCTGGACGTACGCAGTTTGCTCACGCGCCTGGCCCTGTCCTACCCGTCGTGCTGGACCTTCTCTGTCGATGGACTCGTCGGCGCGACGCCGGAATTACTGGTCCGGCGCGACGGAGATTTAGTGACGTCGCGGGTGTTGGCCGGGACCGTTCGGCGATCCGAAGACTGGTCAACCGATGGTGCGTTGACCGCGATGTTGTTGGGATCGGACAAGGATCAGGAAGAACACGAGTACGCGGTGCGCTCGGTCGCGGCGGCGTTAGCCGCACATTGCACCGATCTCGATGTGCCCTCCCGCCCAGCGGTTTTGCGACTCGCCAATGTCGCGCATTTGTCGACCGACGTGTCGGGTTCGTTGGTCGACGCGGCACCGGTGTTGGCGTTGGCCGCGTCGCTGCATCCGACGGCTGCGGTGTGTGGAACGCCCACGGAACGCGCGTTTGCAGTTATCCGCGAAATCGAGGGAATGAATCGCGGGCGCTACGCCGGGCCAGTTGGCTGGATCGACGCCAATGGTGATGGCGAGTTGGGGATTGCGTTGCGTTGTGCCTCGTTGGAAGACGGCCGTACGCGGCTGCGACTCTTCGCCGGCTGCGGAATCGTCGCGGGCTCAACACCGGAATCCGAGTTAGCCGAATCCCAGGCCAAACTCGTCGCAATGCGCGACGCACTCGAACCCCACTTTTCGTAACCCCACGACCCCATTTTCTGCATGAAAGGTCTGTTCGTCAGTCTCTATTGAACGAGGGGTTCATTCATCAATGTCTTACCGCGCCGATTTCAGATGACGGCGTCGACGTTGCGCTGCAGTTCGAGATGAAACGCCGCTTCGGCTTCGCCAAGATCCACGTTGTGCCACCTGAGCGAC
>JBBRLC010000268.1:0-3051 GCA_038231595.1 Candidatus Nanopelagicales bacterium
ACCCGTCGGGCCCCACGTACGGACATCACCCGCGCCGCCGTGCTGTTGTGGGGCGGGTGGCTGATCATCACCGGGCTCACATTTAGTTTTGCAGCCGGCATCATTCACCCTTACTACTCGGTCGCTCTAGCTCCGGCAATCGGCGCCCTCGTAGGCATCGGATCAGTGATGTTGTGGCAACACCGCGATCATGCGTCTGCGCGTGTGACACTCGCCGTCGCGATGGCGGTCACGTCGGGTTGGGCATACGTCTTGCTCGGTCGTTCCCCGGATTGGATGCCGTGGTTGCGCAACCTCGTGCTCATCAGTGGTATCGCTGCGGCGATCGTGCTGATTTTTGTGACACTTCTGCCGCGCCGAGCAGCCCTGGTCGTTGCAGGCGCCGGACTCGTCATCGCGTTGGCGGCCCCGACGGCGTACTCACTCGATACGGCGGCGACAAGTCACACCGGTTCACTTCCGACCGCGGGACCGTATGTTGCGGGCGATCGCGGCGTGGGCGGTGGGCCGGGTGGGTTTGCCGGTGGGCCTCGGGGGCAACTCGGTCAAGGCCAGCTAGGTACACCTCCCGGATTCGGGTCGCCGCCGGGACTAGGGACGCAGGGCCAAGGCGCACTGCCTCCCGGTCTGGGCGGTCCCGGTGCCGGCGGTCTCGGTGCGGGCGGTCCGGCGGGCGGCGGTCTCGGTGCGGGCGGTCCGGCGGGCGGCGGTCTCGGTGCGGGCGGTCCGGCGGGCACTGTCGGTGGCGGAACGGCGGGCGGCTTGCTGGATGCCAGCACTGCGTCGAGCGAGTTGACCGCGCTGCTGTCGGCCAACGCCAGTTCGTACACCTGGGTTGCCGCCACTATTGGTTCGCAATCGGCTGCTGGCTATCAACTCGCCACCGGCGAGCCCGTCATGTCACTGGGCGGATTCAACGGCAGCGACCCCGCGCCGACGGTGGCCGAATTCCAGGCGTACGTCTCCACCAACCAAGTCCACTACTTCATCAGTGGTGGTGGCGGTCCTGGCGGTGGCGGTCCTCGCGGTGGCGGTCCTGGCGGTGGCGGCATGGGGAGTAGCGGCGGATCGAGCGCAACGAGCGACATCAGTACGTGGGTTGCCGCGAACTTCACCGCGCAAACGATCGGCGGCGTCACGGTCTACGACCTCACTGCCCCGCCGCCACCACCACAGAATCTGTCCTTAGTGGTACGAATCCTTAGTTTAACTTCAGGTTTGTACCTCAAACAATGATCTTGAGCGTACGACGCAGGACTTCCAAGGAACACAAGCGAACGACATTCCAGGTATGGCCAATGCCTAGGCGAACTGGAAGGAACGCTTCGACAGGCCGTACCAGAAGCCATCGACAGTCGACTCGCGTTGCACTGAATCGATCGATGCGCCAAGTGCGACGAACAGCGGCGCGAAGTGCTCGGTCCGCGGGTGAGCCATCTGCGGAGCGGGCGCTTTTGTCATGAAGTCGAGGAGTCCATCGATGTCCGACGATTCGATTGCGCGGCGAGCCCAGTCATCGAACTCGACGGACCACTCGGGTGCGCGGGCGTCCGCTGGGCGATCGAAACTAATCGCTCGCAGATTGTGCGTGGTGAATCCGCTTCCGACGATGAGCACACCGTCGTCTCGCAGCGGAGCGAGAGTACGACCGACATCGAACAGCGTTTGCGGGTCAAGCGACGGCATCGAAATCTGTACCACCGGGATGTCCGCGTCAGGATACATCTCTTTAAGCGGGACGTAGGCACCGTGATCGAGTCCCCTCGTCGGTGCATCGTGAGTCTGCGCACCGGTCGATGCGATTAGTCGCCGTACCTCCGCAGCTAGTTGCCGTGCGGCGGGCGCCTCGTATCTCACGTGGTAGTAGTGCGCGCGAAAGCCATAAAAGTCGTACGTCAACGGCACGGTCGTGGTCGCGCCGATGGCCGGTGGCTCATCTTCCCAATGGGTCGACACCATCAGAATCGACTGCGGTCGTGGGAGTTTGGCCGACCATTCCGCGAGTTCACGCGTCCACGTCTCGTCGTCAGCGAGTGGAGGAGCCCCATGGCTGAGAAAAATCGCCGGCATCTTCGCACTCACGATTCAACTCCTCCACACAGGCCCTCAAGATCATTGTTTGAGGTACGAATCTGAAGTTTAACTTCAGGTTCGTACCTCTAAGGCAAGAAACAGCGGGGTTAGGCGCCGGCGGCGACGAGAATTGCGTCGGTCGCAAAACCGGCGAAGAGCCCGACCAACAGGCCGTACGCCATGACGTCGCGACGCGGCGACTTCAAGGCAACGCCAGTCAGGGTGACGATGACGTAGAGGATCGAGCCCGCAGCCAACGTGAGGAAAGCAACCGAAAGCGGCTCACTGGTGAAGCTGTAACCAAGTGCAGTGCCCAGAAATGTCGGGCCACCAGCGATGACTCCGAGAGCCAGCAGGAATCCCCAGCTCGGGATGTGGCGCTGACCGTTGTCATCTACGTCGCCGACCAGCGGCGCAACGATGCCAAAGCCCTCGGTCGAGTTGTGCAAGCCGAATCCGATGACGAGGACTGTCGCCAGTGCAACTTCGCCAGACGCCGACGACTGACCAATGGCGAGTCCCTCAGCGAAGTTGTGCAGACCGATGCCGACAGCGATGAGGAGCGCGAGACGACGACCGGCGGACCACGAAAGCACGCCGCGCGATTGCAACTCGCCGACCGCCATCGCGCCAGGCCCGAACTTTGGGGCCGTGGCGCGTTGACTCGCTCGGGCCATCCAACGTTCGTAACCGACAAGGGAGAGCAGCCCGACTGACAATCCGACGGCGAAAAGCACCCCGTATCCCAGGGCCGCGCTCAACCCCTCGCCGGTTTCGTGGTAGCCCGAGAGGGCGACATCGATCGGCTCCCACGCGGCGCCGAGGATGTCCCAGAAGAGAAAGAGGAGTATGCCGACTGCGGCTGAGTTGAGGAACACGCTCAGTGTCGGTGACGTACGGCGAAGTCGTCCGACCGGTAGACCGAGGAAGATCGTCGCGCCCGCGATCGCACCGAGAAGAAGGGTCTGCTCGAAACTC
>JBBRLC010000269.1:0-3051 GCA_038231595.1 Candidatus Nanopelagicales bacterium
GGCCCCCTGAAACTCAGCAAATTCGCGCGCGAATATTTCCGCCTGATCCCCACCGGTCGTCCACCATTCGCCCGACTCAAGAACCTTGAGTAGGCCGTCGCGTTCGGTCGAATCCCACAATGGCCATCCTGGGTAGCCGTCGTCGCGGACAGCGGCTCCGCCAAGAATTGCCGGAGTGTCACTCATCCTGTTGTCCTTTCATGCAAGGTGCGATGGGTAAAGACATGGTCGAGCGCCGCCCGACGGGCGACGGCCAGTGCGCCGGCAAGCACTGCATCGTCGCCTAGCGACGACACGTCGATGCGTGGTGGGTACGGCACGAGTCGCGCGACGTGCTCTCGCACAGGTGTCAGCAGTAAGTCACCGTTGCGCCCGATTCCACCAGCAAGCACCACGAGTTCGAGGTCAACCACGGCACTCAGAGTTGCCAGATGGATCGCGATCGCCCGAGCTTCGGCGTCAACGACTCTGCGTCCCAATGGATCTCCGTGTCGGGCCGCCTCGAAGAGTTCCGGCGCGGTTGGGGCGATGTCCGCGGCGGCGGAGCCGCGACTCGGGGTGCGCCCGTTGGAGTTGCCACCACGACTCAGAGACAACGACGCTGCGGCCGCGATGATCCCGGCGGCGGAAGGGTCAATGCGCTCACCGGTTTCACTGAAAGGCACGAAGTCGATTTCGCCGGCAGCGCCACGCGTGCCGCGATAAAGCTCACCTCGAAGGATGAGACCTGCACCCAGGCCCGTACCCACTGAGATGACGGCGAAATCGTCGACATCGCGACCGTGTCCGTTTGCCTGTTCGCCTAGCGCCATTAGGTTGACGTCGTTTTCAACCGTGACCGGAAGGTTGAGTTGGTTGCTCAACAATGCGGCGAGGTCGACTCCGTCGAGAGCGGGAATGGTGCCGACGACGGAGAGCACGCCGCTGATGGGATCAACAACCCCGGGGGAACCCACGATCGCGGCGACGACGTTGTCACGGTCCACGCCAGCCCCGGCGACAACCTGCTCAACTGCGCGTTCGGCTGCTTCAGCCACTGTCGCCGCCGAGATTGCGGCCCGCCCTTTCGTGAGCCCCACATCGACCCGACCAAGCAGGCTCCCGTCGAGATCAGCGAGGGCCGCCCGTACAAAACGAGCGCCGACGTCAATCCCCAGAACAAGCCCGATGTCGGCGACGGGCTCAAAGAGTGATCCAGCTCGACCCCGACCTTCGCGCTCGACGCCGGTCTCCCGGACCAATCCCGAATCAGCGAGTGACTTGAGCGCAAGCCCGACGGTGGGCTTTGACAATCCGGTATGCCGTGCAACTTCGGCACGATGAATCGGGTGGTGCTCACGTACGACATCGAGAACCACGCGCTCGTTGAGCTCGCGCAAAAGTGACGGGACCGCAGGTCGGTCGGTCGGACGTTGGATAGACACGAGACGAATTTAGGTAGTAAGCCTTCCTTACGCAAGAGTTTCGGGGCAAGATGCTCGAAATTGTTGTAAATGATTTCTGGAGGAGCAGTGACCGACACCGCTGGTGCGGATCGCTACACGCCGGTGGCCGTCGCACCGATGCCGACCGATGTCCACGCGATCGTGCATACCCACTTCGATAGAGAGTGGTACGAGCAGCGTTGGTCTTACCTCGCGCGACTGATCTCGCAAGTCGACCGACTACTCGACATGATGGCCGAGGATCCGAGTTTCGCGGCGACCCTAGATGGTCAGTCGATCCTGATTCACGACTACATCGGCGTTGCACCCGCCCGGGCGGCGGAGTTGCGTGAGCGCATCGAGGAAGGCCGCCTCGCCGTTGGGCCCTGGTGGGTCCTCGCCGATCTCATGATTCCGACCGGTGAGACGATGCTGCGAAATCTGGCTATCGGAATTCGTGAAGCGCGTACGGCTGGATCGGCCTCTGTCGTGGGCTACGTGCCCGACATGTTCGGGCTGCCCGCGCAGACTCCGCAGGTTTTGCAACTCGCAGGCTTGGACTTCTGCGTTACCTGGCGGGGGTTCGGCATCGATGTACCTCTTGAGCACGTCTGGGAAGCACCAGATGGCAGCGCCGTCGTGACGTCGTTGCTCGCTCCGTTGGCGTATGCGATGGCTGCGGACTTCCTCGATGCGCCGAGCAACAAACCGCTGGAAACCGTTGTGGCGTATGCCGCCGCGGGGCGTCCGAGCGGCCAGGTCCCACTCATGTTGGGTGGCGATCACTGGCTGCCGACCCAACCCACAATCGATGCAGTCCGTGACGCTGGGCATCCGTGGACGACGGTCGACGGCCTACGCCGGGCCGTTTTGGAGCGGACTGGCAATGGCTCGATCTTGGAGATCAACCGCGGTGAGGCCTACAGCAATGGCCACACGCTCATCCTCCCCGGCGTGCTCTCAGCGCGTGCACCACTTCGCCGCGCCAACAAACTCGTCGAACATTCGTTGATCACCCATGAGGCGTTTATCGCCGCACTGGGAACCGCGGGCCCGTCGTCTGCTGCCGCTCGCGTGGATGCGCTGTGGCGTTATTGGCTGGAGAACACCGCCCACGACTCGATGTGTGGGTGCTCGACCGACGAAGTCCACAAGCACACTGAAGTCCGCGTGAGCGAGACATTTGCGGGCCTCAGCGGGCTTGCTCGCGAAGCGTCCAAGGTAGTTATCGGCCAAGAGGGACTGCGCGTGGACCGGATCTGGGTCCGCGACTTTAGTGAAAATGCTGACGACGATCTTGGCGTCCACGAATTTGGCGCGTTCACGATGGATGCCGCGGGAGGTGGTCGACTCAGTTTCGACTGGCTACACCTTGCCCAACCGGTTAACCAGGTGACCCTTCGTACGTCCGATGGCACGGCGATTCCGGCACGAGTGACTCCATGGTTGTCCTACGACGACAGCGGTCATCGCGAGGATGCGCATTCGGTCTATCGGCACACCGTCGAAGCGTTCCTTCCCGCTGGCACCAGCAAGCCGCTTGCATTGACGACCATGACTGTCGAGCCAGTTCCGAATTCCGTTCCTATTCAATGGGATTTGGGCTCGGCAATCGAGAACGGACATA
>JBBRLC010000270.1:0-3039 GCA_038231595.1 Candidatus Nanopelagicales bacterium
ACAAGGCGAGCAACGCGAACGGGGTGGCGCGACCAGTGCCGCGAACTGCGGATCACTCTGCCGACGCCACCACCGGCTCAAAACCCTCGGCCTATGGAAGCTGACCTCACATCCCGACGGATCGGCCACCTGGACCAGCCCCACCGGCCACACCTACAACACACCACCAGGACCCAGCCCGTAGCCGAGGCGTACTTGTCGCTCTTTCGCTTCTGCCAGAATCGTTCTCGTTGTCTCGAGTCCCCAATCATCGAGGCCCAGAAGTCGATCACTGCACCCCACCAAGCCTTTGGTCGCCTTTACATGCGCGGCCCACTTCATCCGTCGCTCAACTTCGGGTCGCGCGATCAGGCAGTCAGGATCGTTGAGCCAGAAGCGCCCGTTCATGAATTGCCGCGCGCGCCCGGTCAGCAGCGCGGAGCGTTGGGCTGGCTGGCTTAGGTCACCGCTTTCGTGATCGAACTCCGGGTCGGTATCTGGGCTCACTCGCATCGCATCGACAAGCCCGATGCTCGGAAGGATCGGCGCGCCGCAACCAAGCAGATACCCCTCGCCGATCGATTCGCGGATCAGTTCAAGACCGCTTCGGTACGCCTGCACACCAGACACATCGTCATGGCGGCGTCCATGGACGGCACCCGCGTAGATGAAATCAATCTTGAAAAAGTCGATTCCCCAGTCCGTGAATGTCGTGAAGACCTCGCGCAGATAGTCGCGCGCGCCGGGATGAGTGGTGTCCATGGCGTAGAGGTGCTGGTCCCAGTTGTGGCCAGCATTGACCGGTGAACCCTCGGCGCCGGTGGAATCCAGCGAGCGCACGAGCCAGTCCGGATGTTCGGCAGCCACTCGCGATGCCGATCCGACCAAAAACGGTGCGGTCCAGATCCCCGTTCGACGACCGTGCGATGCGATGCGCGACACAAGGGTTGGCAGGGACTCGAAGCGGTCCGACAGCGAGAGCCAGTCCCCCATGCCAGCTTGATACCCGTCATCAAGTTGCAAGACATCGATTGGCAACTCGAGCGAGTCCATCGCTTCGAGATTTTCGATCACGTCGGCTTCAGTGACCTCGGTCCAGTACTCGTACCACGAGCACCAAAGGGTGGGCGCGACCCGAGAGTCTGGTACCGACTGCTCCAGCGCGACGTCGCCGGCCCAGGCCACCAACGCGGCGTCGATTCCACCGTCACCTTCGCGGCGTACGACGGGGCCGTCCGCCAAGACGACAAGCCGATCCCCTTGTGTCGCAATTCGTATCGACGCGACGTCGACGCGCGGATCGGCCGCGACATAAAGCACGGTGCGACCGTCGCCGACATCAACCGCCAGCAACCCTTCGCCTTGATACGCATTGGTCGGCGCGACTTGTGAGCCGCGATACGCGATGACGCGATAGTGCTCGCTCACGGGTCGGTGCGGACTTTCACCCAGCGAGTACGTCGTCGTCGGACTCCACGACTGCCAGCCGTGTTCATAGACTGAAGCCGAGGAGACATCGACAACAAGTTCATCAATGACGCAAAAGGGTCGAACGCCACCAGACGACTCAGGCGCATTGAGAGACATGACCCCAGTCAAGCAAGGAGTGTCCGAAATTACGCGGACATCGCCTTACCTAAGTTGATGTCGATCGCCTCGAGGAAGTCTTCAGTGGTCAACCACGGAGCCTCAGCGCTGATGAGCACCGCGAGGTCCTTGGTCATTTGGCCGCCTTCGACGGTTTCCACACAGACCCGCTCCAACGTACGGGCAAAGTCTGTGACCTCAGGGGTGCCGTCGAGCGTGCCGCGATGAGCGAGCCCACCGGTCCAGGCGAAAATCGACGCAATCGGGTTCGTCGACGTCGGCTTGCCGGCCTGGTGCTGGCGGTAGTGGCGCGTCACCGTGCCATGCGCGGCCTCGGCCTCCACGGTCTGGCCGTCTGGAGTCATCAACACCGACGTCATCAAGCCCAGCGACCCAAAGCCCTGCGCGATGGTGTCGGACTGCACGTCGCCGTCGTAGTTCTTACACGCCCAGACGTAGCCGCCTTCCCACTTCATCGCAGCAGCGACCATGTCGTCGATGAGGCGGTGCTCGTAGGTGATGCCAGCGGCCCCGAACTCGGCCTTGAACTCGGCTTCGTAGACCTCAGCGAAGATGTCCTTGAAGCGACCGTCGTACGCCTTGAGGATTGTGTTCTTGGTCGACAAGTAGACGGGATAGTTGCGCGAAAGACCGTAGCGCAGCGAGGCCCGGGCGAAGTCGCGGATCGAATCGTCGAGGTTGTACATCGCCATCGCGACGCCGCCACCCGGAAAATCGAAGACGTTCATCTCGATCGGTTCACCGCCGTCTGCGGGCGTGAAGGTCAGCGACAGGGTGCCCTCGCCCGGAATGACAAGGTCAGTCGCGCGGTACTGATCCCCGAAGGCGTGACGCCCGACAATGATCGGCTTGGTCCAACCCGGCACCAGGCGTGGAACATTGCTCATGATGATCGGTTCGCGGAAGATCACGCCGCCGAGGATGTTGCGGATGGTGCCGTTAGGCGACTTCCACATCTTCTTCAGTCCGAATTCTTCGACGCGTGCCTCGTCGGGAGTGATGGTTGCGCATTTCACGCCGACGCCGTACTGCTTGATTGCGTGAGCTGAGTCGATGGTCACTTGGTCATCGGTTGCATCACGGTTCTCAATCGACAAGTCGTAGTACAACAGCTCGATGTCCAAGTACGGCAAGATCAACTTATCTTTGATGAACTGCCAGATGATCCGCGTCATCTCGTCGCCGTCAAGTTCGACGACGGGGTTGGCAACCTTGATCTTGCTCATGGGCTTGGTCTCCTGGTTAAGAGTGAACGTGGATCAGACAGGTCGGATCAGGCGAGACCGACGCGAGAAGCGGACTAGATAAGACCCAACGCGCGAACGGCGTCGCGTTCTTCGATGAGTTCGCCGACGGAGGCGTCAATGCGCGAGCGTGAGAAGTCGTTGATTTCCAGGCCTTGCACGACTTCCCAACGGCCGTCGCGCGACAGGCACGGGAACGACGAGATCA
>JBBRLC010000271.1:0-3038 GCA_038231595.1 Candidatus Nanopelagicales bacterium
GCAGCCCATCGCCGACTCCGAGCAGCGTGAGCCCGGTGACCAGCACCGCGAACGAACTCGCGGTGGGCCGCCACGTGCCGGGTGCGGTCCACGGAGCTGCGGGAATCGTTCGCGCGCCGCGCAGCCATTTCATGGTTGGCAACTCAGTGCTTCGGATTCCTTCGCGAGGTGTTCCCTCGGGCTGTGTTTCATCGTGCTTGTTTCACACCGGCCAGTCTCAAACGGCCATTCGTCATCGTGCTTGTCTTGCACGTGCGGCGAGCAGCAGGAACCACAGTGCAGTCGCCGCTGGCCACAGCGCTTGCGCACCAGCGAGCACGCGTTCGTTTCGGCCGATCTCGAACGCTGACCGGTTGACCTCGATGCCGAAACGAATGAGCAACCCCGTCAATACGATGCCGGCGAGCACGGATGCAACCGAGTACGGCCGATAGGCGCGTCGCAAACTCCAAGCCGCCGCGAGTGGCCACACCGACAAACACACGAACGTGATGCTCGCGAGGGTCGAGTGCAGCGTGGATCGGAGGCTGGGTTCGGCGCCGCAACTGTTCGCTCCCCCGCTGCATGCGAGGGGTGCAAACGCCACCCCGATCGTTGCGAGTCCGCCGACGCCGAGCAGTACCGGTCCCGGCCGCGGGATGACGCGTGTGAGCCCGACCGCGAGGCTGAGATGACACAGGCCGGTGAGGAGGAGGGAGAACGTCATGATCCAGCGCGAGTACGCACTCAACGACGCAAGCGCACTGATCGTCTGAGTGACCGCGTCGAAGATCGGTTGTGCGGCTGCGGCCAGCGACCAGCCACCAATCAGGGCGATCGGGGTGAGAAGTCCCGCGATCCCACTCCACAGCGGAAGCCGTCCCCCGCCCTTCGGTGCGGTGGTGGAGTCACCGATAGCGACGTCATCTGCTCCCGGGACGGCGCCGTGTTCTCCTCCCCGGCGTACCGGCTGATCTGCTCCCGGACTCGACACGCGAAGGACCGTAGCGCGACTTCGCCGTACCCCCGACCACCTGGGCCCCGCCCGGCTGTTTCTTAATGGATGATCAACATTGTTGATCGAACGCGCACTCATCGGTTTCGTCCCTACGCTCGACCTTGAGCGCGCACGCGACTTCTACACCGAGATGCTTGGTCTCACCCTGATCGAATCCAATGAGTTACGCCTGCGTCTTCGACTCCGGGGCACGATGCTGCGAGTGACCGCAGTCGGGGAGCACGTTGCAGCGCCGTACACCGTGCTTGGTTGGGCAGTCGACGACATCGAGGGTGACATCGCGCTGCTCTCATCGCGAGGCATCGAATTTCTTCGCTACGACGGCATGGACCAAAACTCCACCGGCGTATGGACAACGCCAGAAAGGGACACGATCGCGTGGTTTCGCGACCCGGATTCCAATGTTCTCTCCCTGACTCAATTCGCCGACGACGTGTCACTGTGAGGACCCCGCCGCGGCGCGAACCCGTCCGCCCGACACGACGCGCCGAGCCGGGACACCACAAACCCTTGTGCCCTCAGGCACCGCGGGTACACCCTGAGCACGCAACCCAACCAAGGAGTACGCCATGGCCGAACGCGTTACGCCCGAATGGACGGTCACCGTCGATCGTCCTGCTGACGAAGTCTTCGCCTACCTCGCCGACGTTTCGCGCCACCACGAGTGGTCGCCGCGCGAGTACCACATCGAGAACCTCAGTGACACCCCAATCCACAAGGGGACGACGTTCACTTCGTACGGCTGGATCCCGCGCGACGCCAACCACCGCAACGAGGTCGAAATCACCGAGTGCGAAGCGCCATCTCGACTCGTCCTGACTAGCACGGAACCCAACGGTTCGTTCATCAACACGTTCGTGCTCACGGCAGAAGGCAACCGAACTCGCATCACCAAGACGATGGACATGCCCAAACCGACCGGCTTCACCGGCCTGATCTTCCCCCTCATCTTGAGCACGGTCATCAAGAGTGGCGTGCAAAAGGGGATGGACATGATGAAGACGAATCTGGAGAAGCCGGCAGAAAACTCCGGTCGCTAGTTCACGCCGTCTTGGTCGCGCCCAGCCAAAAGCATTCAGTGCGAGCTCCGACTCGGAAGAAATCCTCACCCAGCGCGGCGAGCATGCCTTCGACTTGGCTCTCGTGCTCGTGGATAGCGCGCAGTTTGAGTTCCATCAAGTCGGGTTCAAGATCGTAGGAGATAGCAAGTTTGTCCTCGGTCAAGACTGGAGGAGTCCCAGGACGGAACACGTTGAAGGGCTCCATCCGCGGGACCATGGTCCGCGCGAACTCCTCGTTCTGACAGGCATAAAAAAGTTGCGCCCCATCAGGAGCGGCTTGGTGAAATGCCTCCCTGGCCCAATCGCTCACCGAGATGTGCCCCAAGTGACCGGTCATCCCCTCGGGTCCAAAGGTCAACACGCTGGTGGGCCGGATGTCGTTCATCAGGTCCAACAGCCGCGCCGCACCTTCCTCGGGTAGCGCGGTGTCCATGCCGATGTCGGGCAGGTCGAGAAAGACATGCTCGGTGACGCCGAGGATGTCCAGGCAGCGCATGAGTTCCTGCTCGCGTACGGCTCCCAAAGTTGCCGTGGGCCACCGCTCTTCGTCCATCGAGCCGCCCTCGCCGCGCGTGGCGGTGACGCAGACGACGCGGGCCCCCTCGCATACGGCGCGAGCCATCAGCCCCGACGCGAGGTACGTCTCATCGTCGGGATGCGCCCACACGCTCAGAATCGTGTCGCCGAGCTCCGGAAATCCGCCCATGCGCGTCACGCTACTCACGGGTCCGTCGCCCGTCCCCCACTCGCCCATCCCGCCGACGTTTGCCGGCTGATCAACATTGTTGATCAGCCGGCATGAATGCACGGCGTGTCGCGGCGATTTTCTGACGTACGGTCAATAAAGCAAACCCGCGGACCACGATTGCGCGTGTACGCCCAACCGCGTACCCGCCGACCGCGATGATGACCTTGTGGCCCGGCTCAGGCGGTTTCTGAAGAACCTTGGCCCTGGTCTGATCACTGGCGCCGCCGACAAC
>JBBRLC010000272.1:0-3033 GCA_038231595.1 Candidatus Nanopelagicales bacterium
CATGAGCCCACCGCGACAGCAGTGCCCGGCACGAGGAGGGCCCGAGGAGGTCATTGTGAAACTCGAGCACATCATCGCTAGCAAGGGCGAATTTGTCGCCACCGTGGGCCCAGATGCAACAGTCCGCGAACTCGTCGACGCCTTGGCCGAGCACCGGGTGGGCGCCCTTGTCGTCTCAACCGACGGTCGCACGATCGAGGGGATCGTGTCCGAGCGCGATGTCGTCCGGACTTTGCAGTCGCGGGGGGTCGACGTGCTGGCCGCAAGCGTGCGCGAAATCATGACGGCACAAGTCCAATGTGCGCCGCCCACTGCAACAACCGAAGACCTCATGGTCGTTATGACCGAGAGGCGCGTGCGTCACGTCCCGGTCGTCGACGACGCCGGGAAACTTCTTGGAATCGTCAGCATTGGCGACGTGGTGAAGAGCCGGATGGGTGAGCTCGAAGGCGAGCGCGAAGCGCTTGTGCAATACATCACCGAAGGCCGATAACTCTGTTCACCGGTGACGCACGCGCATCGGCAGCCCGCCGTCGGGTCGCAGAGTGACCGATGGGATTGCGCGCGGCGTACTACGTGCAACTCGCTGCAACTCAAACTTGGACATCACGTGCGCAAGCATCAGGGTTGCCTCAACCAACGCGAAGTCGCGCCCGATGCACATCCGCGGTCCCGCCCCAAAGGGGATGTACGCCGCTCGACGAGCTTCGCACGACGGCAGGAAGCGTTGCGGATCAAACAAATCCGGATCGTCCCACTCCTCGTGATGGCGATGCACCAACCAGGGACTGATGATGACGAGCGCTCCTCGCGGAATGTGGTGGCCCGCGACAACGTCATCTACTAGAGCCTTGCGAGTGATGACCCACGCAGGTGGATACATCCGCAACGTCTCATCAATCACGGCGCGCGTCTCGGGCAGGCGTGAGAGGGCTTCGACACTGACTTGACCATCGAGTGCATCAACTTCGGCTCGAAGTCGATGAGTCCATTCCGAGGATTCTGCGAGCAGCGAAAAGGCCCACGACAAGGCACTCGCGACAGTTTCGTGCCCGGCCACGAGAAACGTGACCACCTCGTCGCGTACCTGGGTCGGCGAAAGGTCAGCACAATCACCCGATGTTGCTAACAACATGGCGAGAAAATCGTGCGGTTGCTCCGAGGCTGGGAGCCTGCGTCGGTGCGTGACCAGTGCATCGACGCTACGGTCAAGAGTGCGGTTGTGGCGGCGAAGCCGGAGGTTGTTCGGCGTTGGCATCCACTGAGCGATCGGCAGTGGCATTCGGGCGCGGGCGACCACAACATCCAGGGCCGCAACGGTGGCCGCTGCTAGTTGACGCGCCTCGCCGGTGAGATCGGTACCGAATAAGGACGAACCCACGACCTGGACTGTCGACTCCATCATGGCAGCGTCGACATCGATGATGGCTCCTCCAGGCGAGCCGATCGCGGAGTCCCACGTTGATTCCAACGCCGTTGCCGCGGTGTCGACGTGCTCGCCAATTCGGCCGATCGCTTCGTGGTGAAACGCTGGCTGAACTCGCCGACGCATTGGTCGCCACGTGTCGACGTCCGCCGTCAACAATCCATCACCGGTGACTAACGACAGTGCGTCGTATTGGATCGTGCGCTTGCCATACGCGCGATTGTTGTCCTGCAAGATGTGCCGAACACCAGATGGGGAGTTGATGAGGTAGGTCGGCGGTGTCGGGATCGGAAACTGCACAACATCTCCATACCGCTTCCACACGTCTTTCAAGTAGTTAAACGGTTCTCGGCGCATTGCACCGATCGAGCGGATGAGGTCGCCGCCGCGGGGACCCGGTGCAGTAACCGGCGTACGCCAGCCGTGCCGTGATGGCTCCCCTTCGCTGGGTTTCCAAATCTGTTCGGAGTTCATGAGTGTCATCGAACTCCTCAACCGACCATCGAGGTAACGAGCGCCTTGTGGTCGGATCGATCAATCGACACGACATCCGCAGATCGCGCGACGAGTCCGCGGGCCATCACATGATCAATGGCAACGAGCGGGATGAGCTCACCGTCATTGGGATACGTGGGGTGAAAGCCAGCGCCGGAGGTAGTGACCGCGTCAACCAGTCCGAGCCCCTCCAACCGTCTAATCGGCGGGTGATCCAACGTTGCGTTCAGGTCGCCCGCCAGCACGACTATGTCCTGAGCGGATAACGCGTTCTGCATGATCTGGTAGAGCGCGGCCGCGTCACGTCGCCAGGGTCCGGTGTGTAGGAGGTCCGGAGCCGCGGGGTGGGCGGCCACGACCCGCATCCTGACGCCGGTTCTGGTGGTGGTCGTCGCCTCCACAACTCCAAACTCCGTCGCATGCGGCATGGAGACGTCAGTCAACGGCGTACGGCTCCACAATCCCGTTCCGGCGGCTTCTTCGGCGGGCAGCGCCCGGTAGTACGGCAGCAATCGCGTGAGGCCCGCCGTATTAAGCCGCGCCAACTCAATGCCGGTGAGTTCCTGAACACTCAACACGTCAAGATCATGATCACGCACCATGGCGACAATTTCGTCGGGGTCCGCATGGCCGAACAACGTGTTGACGGTGCCCACATTCACGCGGCGTTGCTGAGGTGGATCGGGCGCGGCGATGTAGAGCGGTATCAACCACGACAAGCCAACCAAGCTCAGCACGATTCCCACCACAGCATGCGGCCACCACCGCGCGATCAGCAGTACGACCGTGAACACAACGGTGGCAATCGTGAACCACGGGATGAATGAAACGATGACTGCAGACGGGCCGACCTCGACCCACAAGATCCGCAGCATCGGAGGAATCGCCAGTCCGAGCACCACCAGCCAGCCGAAGACTTTGGCTACCTGAAGCCAGAGTCGCGGAGATTTCGACGAAGTCAGTGACTCGGCAGGTGGGGTCAACTGCGGGAACTCAGCCGGCGTGTTGACTTCCGGTGGCTCAGCGTTCACGCGTGGAGCCTATTGCGGCGGCGACTGCGGAAGCCCCTTCCCCACAACGAGGTCTGCCATCTTTTCGCACCAAAATGCCAG
>JBBRLC010000273.1:0-3013 GCA_038231595.1 Candidatus Nanopelagicales bacterium
ACCACACCGAGGCGAGATTATGGAATGGTTTGGCAGTCCTCATAATGGACGCCGGCTTCTGGGTTGAGCTGCGTGTTCACGGAGCACCTCGCTCAATCAACTTGACATTCTGTCAGGAGTTACCAATGACGCATGCACCCGGACACTTCCGAGAACTATTTGAAGTGCTCGTCACGGACCCCCCAGTCAACCGGGACCATTTCTCCGACGCACCGGATGTTGCTTTCTAATCGCCACACTGGGTAGCCGAACGTCTGGTTCACTGTTCCGACGTCATGCCCGGCGACCTCTGCACCGAACTCGGGGTCCGCGTCGGCGCTTCATATTCAGAAGGCGCCACACTTTTCATCGGCGACTGCATCACGGAGTTAGTTCAGATCGGTTGTTGGGTACCCAAGGTACCCAACAACCGTTCACCGAGCCAGCAGGGTCATTCAAAGCGATGACGCTAACGGACTTCCGGATACGGGAGCTAGCTTCCAGCTACTTCGGAGTCGAATAAACACCGTTCGTACTCGTCAGCACCGACCGGTCGTCCCAACTCCGCACTCTTACGTACTGACCAACTGCCGAGCAGTTCGCAGTATTCGGCATAGGTCTCAACTGGCCAAAGCCCGTCGGTTCGGAGATCGGACCAGCCGGCCCGGGACTTGAGCGTGGTGGCTACCCGGCTATCAAGAATCAGACACGGGTGAGCGATTCGGCCACCTCCAGAAAAGTAGAGATATTTGGTCGCAAACGCTGGTCCTAGGAACTTGACCAGATTTCTCCCAGGTGCTGGGCAGATTTGGCGGTAGGCAGACAACGCATCTGTCCGTGAACTCTCGGCACATGAAATGAGCGCGTCAGCGAAACGGTGCTCGTCGGTTCCGATCGACTCGATTCGCTTTTTACAGAGCCGCCGTTTGGGGCCTGCTCCCCAAGCCAGCGAGTGCCACATGAGCGATAAGGCGCCGTCTCGAGAGGCGGTGGCGGCATCCGCCAGCTTGAAAACGTCACCTCGGGTCAGCTTGCCAACACCATTCTGGGCCTGTTGGCCATCACGCACCACCGTAATGGGACCACCAGACACGCCATAATGGTCGATGGCGTCATTCCACCAGGAAACGTCTACGTCGATCGCGTGGTTTGTAATTCGGGACTGTCGCGAATCGCTACTGATCGATTTGCAACCGGGCTCATGAAGGGCTCGAGCCACCTGGTTCATCGCAAATATCTTTGCTCCTCGGTGCTGCGCGCGCAACTGCGATTCGAACTCGGCGCCGCAGAAGCGTGCCAGTGCCTCGGCAAGCGTAAGGTTCTCGTACCGTGCATGAACGCGAAGGGGCACTGTTGCATAACAGCGTCGTGCCACTGCCTCGAACGCAGCTCGCGTTCAATTTGGTTGAATTGCCCAGTCCGAAACCGGATCGATTTCCCGAGTCGCGCACCACAGCCGACCGACTAAGAGATGCGAGGCCTGTTCGTTTTGCGCCGACGCAACAGTGCCACTCGCGGTCACGCATTCATGCGAACATCCAGCGCGGCCACTACCAACTTGGCGTTGGCGCTCGGGTGCATCGTCGCGTCGCGGACGCATTCACCGAACTCGCCAAGACAATCTGGACCGACTGGAACAAAACGCCAGCATCGCCGCGAGTCCGTTACAGTCGACGCAACAGAGCCTTGGACTATCGATATCGCCCCAGAATTTGTCGAATACCAATGGATATCATGATCGATAGCAGGGCCTAGGTGGTTGAGCGCAGAACATTTCGGAATGTCTCATTGATTATCGGGAGCGAAATCCTCTTTGCGTTAGTCGCAGCGCTGACATTTCAACGTGATTGGACCAGCGCTGGCACGGTCGCGAGTGCAGTATTTGGGGTATTCTCGGTGCTTCTACTTCTACGCCTTGCGGCCGTAAGACTGGTGGTTACTCCCGATCGGGTCACTGTTGTGAATATTTATCGAACGGTTCGTTTACTAAGGCCGGATGTTGATCGCGCCAGCGTGTCTTCGAATCGGCGCGGTCGTGCTTGTGTGGTTCTGAGCCTTCGGAACGGTCGGCAAATCAACGTTGATGCTTTGTTGGCAACACCATTGTCGCGGGCATCCGAGGGTATATTGATTTCCGCGGTCAACGAGGTGAATGGAATCTTGGGAGCGCCGAGTGCCTGAATTTTGGCACTGTTGCGTTGGAGCGTTGAGCACGCGCGGCGAAGCGATCGTTGCGTTTCTCGTCGGTTCAGATTGTCTTGGCGAGTTCGTTGAATGCGGCCGCGACACGACGAATGACACGCAGATCGATTCCAAGTTCGTAGTCGCCTCGTCGGATGTTCTGCATGCGTGCGTCGCCGCGGATAGCGACGCTCGCGGATTGTTCACGTTTCAGACCGCGCATCGGTCGGGAGTCGCGCTTTGAGCCTGCCATGATGACACTCGACACGATTATTCGCATACTGCTCGGTGCTCGGGCATAGCGAGGCCAATCTCGGCTTTACATTTCAAAACGGGGAAGCTCAGATCCGCTCGTGACCAGCCATCGTCAGCTACGCAACCGGTTCGCATCGCACAGTTCGATCGCTCTCGAATTTCGCCGATGGCTATGCGCTCAACAGATCTGTACTGAGGTGCCCGACTGGAGCAACCGCGTGGCTACCAAATCGGCACCACCACAACACTGCGTCGCCACGGACGTCGGGATGGAGTCCGACATTGTGCTGGTGACACACCGGCCACACGAACCCTTTCTCGTCCATCACATCTTCTTGAATACAAGCAACCACGGCACTGATGGCCTCCAGGTCGTCATCGAGTTCTACCCCGAAAGCCCAGCGGACGATATAGCCCGGCATGACTGTGATCTCCACGTCGTCGTCGGACATCGACGTCACCGTAATGCGCAGTCGCGAACCTTGTGTACGCTCGAAATCAGCCGCGACGAGTGAAGCACCATGTGAGGCACGTTCAACTCGAAAACTTGATCGGTCGGTCGTCACACTCTGAGTTTGCCCGGGCCGCGATCGATGCC
>JBBRLC010000274.1:0-3012 GCA_038231595.1 Candidatus Nanopelagicales bacterium
AGCCATTTTGCGGATCAAAGAGGTGCCAGTAGCCAGAAGATGCCTTGGTCATGAAAGACAAAACGACATTGCCGAAAACTCGTGACCGCGGCATGGAGGCGTATGAGGCACGACTGAAGAATCGGTTGGCCTTCGAAAATCCGATTCCATCGTGTGCGATCGGATCGAGCAGCGCGGCGAGGTACGTCGGATCCATCTGAGCATCGCCAGCCATCACGACACTCACGTCACAGTCTTCCGCGAACACGATTTCGTGCCCCGTCAGGATGGACGACCCCACTCCACCATTGCTTGGTTGTGTCACGACACGCACTCGGGAATCGATGACGCTGCGAGCAATTGCCGAGGTGTTATCCGTGCTCGCATCGTCAACGACCACGATGAAGTCGACAAACTCCGGCATCGTCGCGAGTACTTGTGCGATGTGCGCGGCTTCATTCCATGCCGGGATGACGACACCGACCCGCAGACCTTCGTACATGGCTCTCCTACGACTCGTTCTCGGGCTTGAGCCACGCCTGAATTCGAGTCGCGCACTCCTCGATGCTCCAGTTATCAGCCGCGTAGGCCGGCCCACGGGCGGCAGTCTCGAGAGCCTCTCCCGATTGTGCCGCCAAATCGTCGAGGACGCTCTGGAACATGTCGGAAAACCAACCGGTTCCGTCCAATGCACCACCGACGTCAGGCGGCCGCGTCGCTGGCGCGTCGGCTGAAGCTCCAACGCCTGAAATACACACGACTCGCCCCGCTGCAATGCCCATACGGCCCGCCCACCCGAGTCCGCCGACGCCAATGCGATCCACGACGACATCCGAAGCCGCTATGACGTGGGCCCGCATCGACGGGGGAATTTCTTCGACTCGATGGTGGCGGATTGCGCCCCTGGCTGCCATTGCCTCTAAGACGTCGTGGATCGGCGTATCGGTGAGTGCCGACCAGGACGCGACGGCCGGGATAGGCCCACTTCCCGGTGGTCTCGGGGGTGCTAGCCGAGGAACCGGAACAGTCAACAGTGGCAGGCCAGACAAGTCAGCGAGCCAGTCTTCGCAGGCGAAGAATCGCGCGTCGACATGTTCGGAGCCGCCGTCGGGAAGACGCCAACGAGTTGTCGCATCGTTGGGTGCAGAGGAAGTCGAGTGTCGGTAGAGCGAGCCCACATATCGGTCCGCGTGTTCGGTGGGGTCAATGAGGTCCCGGACAGTCAGGATGAAACCGCTTCGAGCCGAAGTGCGCCCCGAACCAGGGGAAGGCATCAACGCAAAAATCCCGTCGCGCGACCCCCAACGCCACAAGAGATGGGTGGCGTCCTGAGACAAAGCGGCCCCCGCTTGCGCATCAATGTCGGAGGGTGAGAAAAGTGGCGAGACGTTGTCCGTTATGGCAATGGACCTCGCATCGACTTGTGGAAGCGTTCGCACTGCCATCGCGATGGCGGCGTTCGCTCCGCCAGAGTCGCGCCCACCAATCAGCATTCGGTACGCGGGCGTGCCTCCGCTGTGAGGGAGGGCCGATCCCCATGAAGGGCGCACTGCGCGCTTCTGTTCGGGCGAATCAACCACCGCGTCGCCGGTGAGCAACCGATACGCCACGTCGACGCTCAGCACGCCAACAACGTCCGGTGCATCCTCAATCGATCGATAGACCGCATCAGCACTCGGACCGTCGAGTGCCACCGCCAAATGGGGCTGCACTCGACCGATTCGTGCCTCGACTGATCTCCCCAACATGACTGCACCCGAAGGCGGTCGGAGGCTTCGAGAAATTGCGTGGCGCCCAAGACGAGCAGCGATCCGATGATGAACCGAAGCCTTGCGCGAAACCCGGAGAACCCGACTTAGGGTCATCCCCTCCACAGCCTCACTCGCAATCCCGTCAAGTCTTCTGACCGCAGCTTGGACATCTTCGCTGTTGCAACCCACAACCAGCACCGGCCCTGTGATCAACGGACCTCGCTCCCGCCGGGCGTGGAAACGACAGACGCCGCACCGATTCTCTCGACCGAAATCGCATCGAGAACACGGCGTACGGCTGGCGCCACGGCATGGTCACGTCGAAGACGGGCACCGAATGCGCGCGCTTCGGCTAGCCGCGTTGGGGTTTCGCTCGAGGCATCGGTAAATGCGTCGCCATAGGCGACTGCTACATCACGCGCGTCCTGCGTGGGCGCGATGTACGCCCGTTCATATCCCGTGAGTACGCGGCGTGAGTCCTGCGTCGCATCACTCACCACCGCAATTGGCTTCCCTGTCGCCAAGTACTCGTAGATCTTTCCGGTAGTGATCATCGGACCACCCTCGCGGGCATAGAGAAGTACATCGAGTTCGGCGTACGCCTCAGCGATGTGAGCCTTTGGCCATCCGCCACGGCGTACGACTCCCTGCTTGCGTGCCGCGTTGAGCAAACGCTCGTGGTGTGGTGCCGAATGTTGGTACCCGATAGGGCCGAAGAGGTGCAACTCTGCATCGTCTGGGAGCGTTCTTCCGCGTGCTTCACGCCATCCCTCGATGATCACGTCGAGCGGAAATCCGGCATTGATAGTTCCGATGTAACCCAAGCGACGTGGGCCATCACCTTGTCTGGCCGTGCGCGAGGGATCGAGCAGAGTTCCGTCCCAGCCGTTCTCCACAGAATGGATTTTCGCGGCTGCAAGCGGAAACCGGTCTTGATGCCACTGCACGATGGGGGGATTCACGAACCAACTCTCGAGTGACTGTTCGAGCAGGCCACGGACCCAAATCTCTGCATCCAAAAGTTCATCGCGCGCCTCCCCGGTGTAGACGCTCATCAACCAACCGTCTCGATCATCGAGGACATACGGAACGTTGAAGTTCGCCGACAAGTGCGCGGCCGCTGCGTAGGACGTGTAGGGGTTCCCCGTCGCCACAACGACATCAATAGGACTGCGCTGGTGTAGGTCGTGGATCGCTTGTTCCAGTGCGGGGCGCCACGGACCGTACAAGCGCTCGGGAAAGTAGGCCATCTCGTACGCAGTCACATCGCGTCGGTAGTCAC
>JBBRLC010000275.1:0-3010 GCA_038231595.1 Candidatus Nanopelagicales bacterium
GCCACGACACGCCCCCGCGAAAGTCGATACCGAGGTTCAACGGCCGCAAGATCAGCAGCAGCGGTCCGCCGATGACCACAATCAGAAAGAGCGTAAGAAACACGCGTGACCGTTCGATGAATCGAAAATTCGTTCGTTCGTGAAAGAAATCTGCGGGACGGTGCCGGCGATCAACGCCAGGGACACCATCAACATCGCGCAACGGTTCGAGTGTCTGGGTCATACCGACGTCCTTCCAGCGACATCGAGCCCGGACGCAATGCCAACGCCTTTCATACCTACAAGGTTCGACTTACGCGACATCATCAACACCAAGGGATGCATGAAGCACCAGGCCAACACGAGGTCGACAATTGTGCTGAGCGCAAGGAAGTACGCGAAGCCCTTCACCGACCCGACGGTCAGCGCGTACAACACGCCAGCGCCAATGAGCGACACCGAGTCGGCTGCCACGATGGTGCGCCAGGCTTTGCGCCATCCAGATTCGATCGAGGATCGAACAGTCTTGCCAGAACGAACCTCGTCCTTCAGCCGTTCGAAGAACACCACATATGAGTCGACGGTGACACCGACCGACACAATAATGCCGGTCACGCCAGACAATGTGAGCGTGACGCCATAGATGTCGCCGAACCAACTCACGAGGCTGTACATCACCATCCCGGTGAGCGCGAGACCAGCCCACACCACGATGCCGAGCAGGCGGTAAAACAGCAACATATAGAGCGCCACAAAACCAAGCCCGATGAGACCTGCGGCGATGCCAGCGCGGAGTTGGTCTTTACCGAGTGTCGGCGACACATCTTCGACTGTCTGTTGTTTCTGATCGAACTTCACTGGCAGCGAGCCGTAGCGCAGTGCGAGCGCCAGGTTTTGGGCTTCGCCTTGCGAAAAACTCCCTGAGATGCGCACATTGTCTCCGGTGATGCCTGCGTTGATCGTGGGTGCACTGACGACGAGGTTGTCGAGCACAATCGCGACTTGCTTGCCGACCTTCCCCGTTGCGATCGGAGCGAACTGCCCAGACTTATAGGTGACATCGACGCCCCATTGCCCAGTCGTGTAGCTCGCCGACGCGGCGCTCACCGCCGTTCCAGATAATAGGTTTGGGCCGAGTTGATAACAGACCTTGTGTGGTGCGCGCGACGAGTTGCGTTGGTCCCAGAAAAACTGTGTCGGACTGAGCTTGATGAAGTCGGGACACGACTTCCCGGTCAAGCTTGGCGCGGTCGTTGTGGGCAACGGTTTCGTGGTCGTTGTTGGCCCAGTCGCCTTCGTCGTGGTCGTGGCGCCCTTGACAGTTGTTGCGGTTGCTGGCGCCGTCGTGACTGTCGTTGCAGTGGACGTCGCAGTTGTGGTCGGCGCAGATGCGCTCGTCGTGCTCCCAGCCGAGGTGGTGGTGCCGGGCTTCGTTGTGGTCGTGGCGCCCGGCTTCGTTGTGGTCGTCGTGCCCGGTTTCGTTGTGGTCGTGGGTGGAACCTTGAACGTCACGGGAAAGATGTTCAGAACTTCGCGGTTTTCCATGCTGCCGGTGGAGCCGATCGAATCCACAATCTGTTTGCGGTTCTTGGCACCTGGAAGATCGACCACGATCGTGTCGCCCTGGCGGGAAACCTCTGGCTCAGATACGCCGAGCGCATTCACACGATTCGAGATCACCTGGCGGGCAGTGTCGAGTAGTGCCTTATCGGTGCCTTTCACGGGAAAGAGGCGCACCGAGACGCCACCTTGCAGGTCGAGCCCCAATTGCGGCGATTTCCCCGCGGCAAGTGTGCCGAGAAACCCGCCGACAACAATCACGGCAGTCAGTACCAATAACAGTGGTTTACGACCCATGGGTCAGCCTTCTTCGCCCGTTGGCTTGGTACTCGGAAGATCAGCGACGAGCCGCCCGACGGCGCGTCGGGCAATCGTGATCACGGTGGATGGGGCAATTTCAAGTTCGATTGTGTCGTCGTCGATCCGCACAATTCTGCCGTACACACCAGAGGTCATAATGATCTCGTCGCCCTCGACGAGGCGCGCGTGCATGGTGCCCGCGGCCTGCGCCTGACGGCGCTGCGGGAGCACAAACAATAGAAAAAATGGGATCACCAGGAACGGGATCCAAAAAAGGGCAATCAAGATCCACCACGGATTGTTGTGAGGCGAAGCGGCGAGAATCTAGTCGCAACCGACCCAATAACTGCGGCACGACCGGCTTGTCCTACTCAGCGTTGATGTTGACAACCCGCCCGCGGTCGAACGCCAAGGCCGCTTCCAGCTTGGCGATACGGTCTGATCTGAGCATTTTTACCTGCCCGGCATAGGCGCTTCGCGGCAATCCAGCCCAATAACTCGCGGCGGCATGCGACCGCTCAGCGAGCAGCTCTGGTGCCACAACTTCATCGAGGAAACCGGCATCGCGGGCACCCTGCGGGTCGTAGCTGCGCGCCCCGACCGTCGCGAGTTGCTCGTGGCGCTTCGCAAGGCGTTCCTGACCTAATTCCACGGCCCAACGTGGCAACACCATGCCGATTTGAGTTTCGATCAGGCCGAGCTTGAATTTGCCCTCAACGCCGATCCGCTCGTCGGCGCTGAGCAGCAACAGCGCTCCAGCCGCGATCGCATGTCCGGGACACGCCACCACGACCGGCACCGACGACGCATAGATCCGAGTGAAGAGCGCACCACCGTTGGTGACCAGACGACTGGCGGATTCGGGAGACGCCTTGATCTCTTCGAGGTCGAAACCACCCGAAAGAAAGCCCGGTTTGCCGCTGATCAACATGGCTCCAATGCTCTCGGCCCCGGCGCTCTCGGCCGCGCTCAACGCCCCATCAAGCGCGGCAATCACCTCGCTCGACAACGTATTGGCTTTGCCATGATCGATCCCAACATGGGCAACTCGATCGCGAACTTCGTATGTCACAACAGTCATACCCAAGTATTGTTCCAAGGGACCCGGTTGGACCAAACGGGTTGGACCAAACGGGTTGGACCAAACGGGTTGGACCAAACGGGTTGGACC
>JBBRLC010000276.1:0-2990 GCA_038231595.1 Candidatus Nanopelagicales bacterium
ACCACGAGTTGTCGCCGACGACGTAAATGCCGTCCTCGACCCCGGCGATCAGCGTGGCCGTGTCGGGGCCGAAGGCGTCTGGCTGCAGCGACACGTTGGGCATCCGTTGGATGGGGGCACTGTGCGGCCCGTCGGAAAACGCGCAGCCGTTGCTGCGAGCGAGCCCCGCGATGCCGGCCGTTGCGCGATCAACTTGATACCCCACCAAGATGCCATCACGAACCAGATCCCACGATTGTGCGGCGACTCCGTCATCGTCAAAGGCCACCGTCGACAATCCGTGCTCGACCACGCGGTCTCCCGTGACGCGCATCAGCGGACTTCCGAACGTCAAAGACCCCAACTGGTCCGGTGTGGCGAACGACGTGCCCGCATAGTTCGCTTCGTAGCCGAGGGCTCGATCCAGCTCGGTGGCGTGTCCCACTGACTCATGGATCGTGAGCCACAGATTCGTCGGATCGATCACCAAGTCGTAGCGACCTGCGTCAATCGATGGTGCGCGCAACTTCTCATACAACTGATCCGGCAGCTGCGCGATTTCGTCGGTCCAGTCCCAAACTCCGTCACTGAGGTACTCCCACCCGCGCCCCGCGGGAGGCGCGCATGTCCGCATCGATTCGAAGTCGCCGGTGTCTGCGTCGACCGTGATGGCTTCCCACTCCGCTTGAAGGCGGATACGTTGTTGTGTCGTTCGAGTCCCGCCGTTGTTGGCGTAGTACTTCTGTTCCTTGATGTACATCGCTGCGGTGTCGACGTGTTGAACCCGCTCGTGACCCAAGAGTTGATCACTGCGTTCGCGCAGCAGCGCAATTCGTTGATCGACCGGTACGTCGAACGGATCGATCTCGTACGCGCTGACCCATTCGTGCGTGCCGTGACTGGACTCGGGGGCGAGCACGACGCGTCGCGTAGCAAGCGGCCGGGAGAGTTCGGCGATGGCTAACGCACGGTCGGCCAACGCACGTGCGGAATCCGCGGTGATGTCATCGGCTGCTGCAAACCCCCAAACGCCGTCTTTCACGACACGTACGGCCAGTCCGAACGCTGACGTGTCCGACAACCCCTCAACGTGGCTGTCGCGGAGTTCAATCTCGCCGTGACGGATCCGCTGGATGTGGATCTCGACGTGTTCGGCGCCCCCACGAGCCCCGGTCGCGAGTGCGGCATCGGCGCACTCGTCCAACTGGAGCGAGGCGAAGTCCGCGTCGACGGAACGAGTCGCGCGTTGAGGGCTAGGAGGCATCGAGTCAGGCTAGAGGGAATTGCCTGTCGCCGCGGCTCGACCCGTTGATCGGCGCCGCGATTTCGGCGTATTGATCAGTACCGGATACCGTCACCCCGGATCATGCGTACTGAACCTCCGTGGTGCGCGTGCATAGACAGACTTCGGTGAAAGCGAGATGAGGTGGCTGTGAGTCGGGTCGTGCTAGTCACCGGCGGAAATCGCGGCATCGGGTTGGCCACGGCACGAGCATTCGCTGCTGGCGGGGACCGCGTCATCATCGCCCACCGCGGCGGGTCATCCATCAACGATCTCACCGGTGTGACCTGCGACGTCGCCGACACCGACAGCGTCAACGCCGCATTCGATCTAGTCGAAAAGGACTTTGGGCCCGTCGAGGTGGCAGTGTCCAACGCAGGTATCACGCGCGATGGTCTGTTGCTCCGGATGTCCGATGACGACATCACGGATGTCTTGAACACGAATCTCACCGGCGCGTTTCGGATAGCACGCCGTGCCGCCAAATCAATGGTGCGCCAACGCAAGGGCCGCATCATCGTCATCTCGAGTGTGATGGCGATGCGAGGTCAGGCAGGTCAGACCAACTATGCGGCGTCGAAGGCAGGAATGATCGGCCTCGCGCGGTCGCTGGCACGCGAAATCGGGAGTCGAGGAATCACCGCCAATATTGTGGCTCCCGGATTCGTCGATACCGACATGACTGAGGCGTTGAGTGACGAGATGAAAACTCGCATGATCAGTGAAATTCCCTTGGGTCGAACCGCGCGCTCGGACGAAATTGCGTCCGTTGTCGCGTTCCTCGCATCCGACGCGGCCTCGTACATAACGGGGGCCCTCATCCCTGTCGACGGCGGCGTCGGCCTCGGCCACTAGATACAAGAGTGAAGCCTCACGACCTGTCCCTGATCACCGACGCGAGAGTTGGAAAGTCATGAGTTTGCTTGCTGGAAAGCGAATCCTCGTCACGGGCGTACTCACTGATCAGTCCATCGCCTTTCACGTCGCGCGACTCGCCCAAGAACAGGGTGCAACCGTCGTGCTCTCGTCGTACGGCCGGGTGATGTCGCTGACCGCGCGCGTCGCCGGACGATTGCCACAACCGGCCCCTGTGATCGAACTCGATGTGACGGACGAGGCCCATCTCGCCGGGCTCGCCGACAACGTCCGGGCTCACGTGGATGGACTCGACGGGGTGTTGCACTCGGTTGGTTTTGCGCCTGAATCAGCCTTGGGGGGAAACTTTCTGAACACATCGTGGGAGGACGTCGCCACCGCGCTCCATGTGTCGACCTATTCGCTCAAGTCCCTCGCTGTAGCGGCGGCACCGTTGATGCCGGCGGGTTCGTCAGTGGTCGGACTGACGTTTGACGCTGCTGTCGCGTGGCCGAAGTACGACTGGATGGGAGTGGCGAAGGCGGCGCTGGAATCGACGTCGCGCTACCTCGCTCGCGATCTGGGACCCCAAGGCGTACGCGTCAATCTCGTCGCGGCCGGCCCGATTCGCACCGTGGCAGCCAAAAGTATCCCGGGCTTTGACGAATTTGAAGAAGTATGGGCGACTCGGTCGCCCATCGGATGGGACCTCACCGACCCCGAGCCGGCGGCAAAAGCCTGCGTGGCGCTGATGTCGGATTGGTTCCCTGCGACCACCGGCGAGATTGTGCACGTTGATGGCGGAGTGCACTCACAAGGAGCTTAGTCAACGAATGCTGGGGGCCGGAGTCGCTACTCCTGCGGCCGCATCAGC
>JBBRLC010000277.1:0-2988 GCA_038231595.1 Candidatus Nanopelagicales bacterium
GGATCGTCCTTGACCCGCGAGGTATTCCCCCCAGGGCCGCATCGACTTCGGAGAGCCGGTGAATCCATGGACGAGGAGTACGCCCGTGCGGTCGCCTGAGTGTTGGAACGGTTCTGCGCCGGGCAGCAAAGCCACAAGGACCTCCGAGGGTCATCAATGTCGTCCGGCCTTACCGCTTGGCCAGCGTTGAGCCTGACGATCGTCGCACGCTGAGGACCTGAAACGCGAGGAAGGACCCCGTCGCCGCACGGCAGCCACGCTCAGCGATGACCGTTTGGGTGGTCAGGGCACTCGCGGAGCGTTCGAGATGGCTATCGTTGCCGGGTCCGCACGGACGACGAGGCGGAACGGAGGTGGGATGCGGTGTTCTATTGGATCCTCAAGTGGATCCTGCTTGGGCCATTGCTCCGGCTCCTGTTCCGGCCAAGCGTCGAGGGTCTTGAGCACATCCCCGCGGATGGCCCGGCCATCTTGGCGAGCAATCACCTCTCCTTTTCGGATTCCATCTTCCTGCCGTTGGTGATGAAGCGACGCCTGACGTTCCTGGCCAAGAATGACTACTTCACCGGCAAGGGATTCAAAGGCTGGCTGGTCCGAGTCATGATGACTGGCTTAGGCCAGGTTCCTGTGGATCGCACGGGCGGCCGCGCGTCCGAAGCGGCGATCACCACTGGCTGCAGGATCTTGGCTACCGGTGCATTGCTCGGTATTTATCCCGAGGGCACGAGATCACCGGATGGTCGCCTCTACCGCGGCAAGACCGGTATCGCGCGGATGGCCCTCGAGGCCGGTGTCTCAGTCATCCCCGTTGCCATGATCGACACCGACAAGATTCAGCCCATCGGCAAGCGAATCCCGCGAATCATGAAGGTTCGAATCAAGATCGGTGCCCCGCTAGATTTTTCCCGCTATGACGGCATGGCCAACGATCGATTCGTCCTGCGGTCGATGACCGATGAATTGATGTACGAGTTGATGGAGCTCTCCGGCCAGGAGTACGCCGACATGTACGCCCAACGAGCCAAACTCATCATCGCCGATAGCGCGCGGGCGTTGGGGACGGGCGAATCGGGAGTCAACGACCCTGTCGGCGATGCGCTGGTCACTGCCGCGGTCGGCCCCTCGGGGGAAGACCCGGACAACTCGCCACAAGCGGAAGCGTCCTAGCGGCCCTCGCCCAAGCGCTCAATCTCTGACCCATCCGCGTGAACGCTGCACCGCCGACTTCCACGCACGTCGCGCTTGAGAGCGAGATTCATCGCCGGCTCGCGTGGGCGAACTGGGCACAAAGGTGCGATCGACTGTTCGGATCGCCTCCAAGTCTTCCGTCGATGACCACACTTTCATTCCCAGGCCAGCGAGGAACGCCGCCCCAAGCCCTGTGCTTTCGAGGTTGACCGGCCGATTAACTGGAATCTGTAATTGATCGGCTTGAAGTTGGCAGAGCAGATTGTTTTGCGCAGCGCCACCATCGACGGCCAACTCCGGAATCGGCAAATTCGCGGCTTCAACGAACAAGTCCACGACGTCAGAAACTTGGAACGCGATTGCATCCAATGTCGCGCGTACGATGTGCGCCTTCGTAGTCCCGCGTGAGATGCCGACGATCGTGCCTCGTGCGAAAGGGTCCCACTCAGGTGCCCCCAATCCGGTCAGAGCCGGCACAAAAACAACCCCGCCGCTGTCTGGAACTGACGACGCAATCGCCTCTGCCTCAGCGGAATTGGAGATGATCCCCAGTCCGTCGCGAAGCCATTGCACAGCGGCTCCCGCCACGAAAACTGAGCCCTCGAGTGCGTAGTCAACGCGACCACTGGGATGCCCCCACGCCACGGTGGTGAGCAAGCCCGAGTCTGAGTGGACCGGGGTGTTGCCAGTATTGGCCAAGACGAATGCACCGGTTCCGTAGGTGCACTTGCTCCCACCCGGATCGAATCTGCCCTGACCGAATAGCGCGGCCTGCTGATCACCGGCGATGCCTGAGATTGGCAGGTCCATTCCGAGAAACGTCCGTCCGTCGGTGAGTCCGACTGGACCGTACGACGACACAATTTCCGGCAATGCATCCACCGGCACGTGAAACAGATCGCAGAGTTCAGGACTCCACGCATTCGAGGTCAGGTCGTAGAGCAACGTGCGACTGGCATTGGAGTGATCGGTGATGTGAAACAGGCCGCGACTCATTCGGGCGATCAAATACGAGTCAACCGTTCCAACTGCGACGCGGCCGCTCGTAACTTGCGCCCACACATGTGGTTCGTTGTCCGCGATCCATCTCAACTTCGTGGCCGTGAAGTACGGATCGAGCCGCAGCCCGGTGGCAGCGCGGACTCGAGGTTCGTGTCCCGCTTCGCGAAGTCGTTCGCACAGCGCCGACGTGCGTCGGTCCTGCCACACGATTGCTCGTCGAGGGGAGCCCAGAGTTTCCCGGTCCCACAAGACTGCGGTCTCACGTTGGTTGGTGATACCGACGGCCTTCGGGGTTTCGTTCGTTCCCTCCATGGCGAGTCGAGTCGCGGCCAGAGTCGCCGACCAAATCTCGACCGGATCGTGTTCGACCCATCCGGCTTGTGGAAAATGTTGCGGGAACTCTTGATATCCGCGAGACACGATAGCGCCGGCCGCCGAGACTACTAACGCCGTAACCCCGGTCGTACCAGCATCAATCGCGAGAACGGTCATGAGGGGTCAGCCCGGGAGGACAACTCGGTCAAGTGTTTGTAGAGGAGGGGATCGATGCGGCCAGGGACTAGTCGCTCCTCGAGGTTCTCGATTCCGGCGAATGAACTCAGCGCCTGTTCGGTGTTCAGATCGTCGAATCCGAGTGACTTAAGGAGAACGCGAACGTCGTCCAGCGTGTCGCCGATGAGAGGTACGCATTCGTCGGGATCGGTACGGCCAAAGAGCAAGTCGCGAATGTCGAGCAATCGGACGAGTTCAGCAACGGGATTGGGATGGTCGTCGACCCGCAGATCGACGGCGACGTCA
>JBBRLC010000278.1:0-2979 GCA_038231595.1 Candidatus Nanopelagicales bacterium
GGGGCGGGTTTGTGGATAACTCGTTAGGTTTATTTGTCCACAGCCCCAGGTGGTTTCACCGTTGTTGTCGTCCCCGGAGTTGTCAGACCCTCTCAGTAAGTTCTGATACATGTTCTCGTCATCGTCGCTGGTCGAAGTGGCCACAGTTAAGCGCGAGACCATCGATCATGTACCCGGACCTGATCATGGTCTTGGTGGTCATCTCGGTGAGGAAATCCGTGCACTTCGACTGTTGATGGACCGCGTTGAGGCGGTGTATCTGGAACGCCTCGCCGCCTTCGATTCCACCGGTGCCGCCGCCTGCGATGGTTCGCTGTCAACCGCGGCGTGGCTCAGTCACCAGATGAGGATGTCGGCGCGTAAGGCCAAAACCGACGTCAACGTCGCTCGGTGCCTCCACACCGACCCCGACCGACCGCTCCCCAACGTCGCCCACGCCCTGGCCAGCGCGGAGATGACCACCGAACACGTTCACGCGATTGTGCGCGGGACCGCCCACATCCCGATCGACCGGATCGCCGAGGCAGAAGCGACTTTGGTTGAGATATCGCATGATCTCAACGCCGGCCTGACCAACCGTGCCGCGCAGCGGATCCACCAACTGCTCACACCACAAGACGCGTTCGAGCGCCGCGAGTGGGCCCGCGGGCAGCGCAACCTGGACCTGGTCGGAACCTTCGAGGGCATGTGGTGGATTTCGGGCCTGCTCAACCCCGAAGACGGCGCAGCGTTGGCCGCCGTCCTCGAACCGCTATCCCAACCCGTGGACATCAACGCGGAGGAAGACCCACGCAGCGCCGGTGCGCGCCGAGCCGACGCGGTCGGGCAACTCGCCCGGTGGGCGGCATCCGCGGGCACCCCGCCGATCCAAGGCGGCCTACGCCCACACCTGACCGTGCGGGTCGACCTCGACCGTCTCATCGACGCTCGATACGGCGACGCCCACGTGGGGCGCGCCACCGGTGAAACCCGAGGCGGCCCGATCTCGATGTGGGCCACCCGGATGATCGCCTGCGACGCGTCGGTGTCACTGATCGTGGGCCAACACCCAAAGTCCACGCCGAGGGGTGCTACCCACGAGGCCCACATACGCGGGCTCATCGATGAGTTGCTCGCTGACTTTGCCCCCGCCATCGGCGGCATCGGGTGGGACGTCCTCGACGTCGGCAGGTCCACCCGACTAGTGACACCAGGACAACGGGCCGCACTCAACGCCCGCGACAAAGGATGCGTCTACCCCGGGTGCGATCGACCCGCGGAATGGACCGACGCCCACCACATCATTCCCTGGGCCGACGGCGGGACCACCGACCTGGACAACCTCGCGTCGCTCTGCCAACGCCACCACACCATCGTGCACCAACAAGAACTCACCCTGAACCGAAAACCAGACGGACACTTCGAAACCCGACCCCGCGCACCCGACCTCCACGACACCGGATAAGGACACCGGCTAAGCAAGTCTTGCGACCAGATCGACGACTCGGTCGAGTTCGTTATCAGTGTTGTAGACATGTGGACTCAGGCGCACGACCGGCCCAAGCCCGTGCACAACGAAATCACGCCACGCGTAATCCGGCGTGGACAGACTGCAGTTGATTGGCGTTCCGCGCTGGCCGGACCGCATGCGATCAACCAGGTCGGCCGCACCAAGGCGGTCGGACGTGAAGGTGACGATGCCGCTGCGCCCGAGGGCACCGTCACGATCACCGCGATCGTGCACACGCACTCCGGCCACAGCAACTAACCGTTGCCGCAAACCGTCGGCCAAGTAGGCGATCCGGGTGCGGATCGCATCGAGCCCCAAATCCAGCGCGTAGTTCACTGCCGCGCCCAAACCTAAGACGCAGCCGTACGACTTCTCCCACTGTTCAAAGCGTTGCGCGCCCGCAGCGATCGTGTACGACTCGAATTCAGTCCACTCGGCGGAGTGCAAATCCAAGGGGAACGGCTCGAGTTCGCAGGCACGATCTGAGGCGTACAGGAATCCGGTGCCGCGGGGGCCGCGCAAGAACTTTCGGCCGGTGGCGGACAGAAAATCGCAACCGATGGCTCCCACGTCGAGAGGAATTTGACCAACCGATTGGCAGGCGTCCAGGACGTACCACGGTCGGACCCCACCGTCAGCAGCGAATCCGTCCAACACTGAACCGACGGCGTAGGCGTCATTGATGAGTCCGTTGTGGCTCGGCATGTGTGTGATCGCCACACACCGAACCTTTGGATCCAACATCTCGGCCAGCGCAGCCACGTCGAGGGTGCCATCGGGACCATCGGGTACGACTTCAATCCGCGTTCCGTGTTGACGAGCCATCTGCAGAATGGGAATGACATTGCTCGCGTACTCCGATGTGGCGACCAAGACTCGATCGTCGCGACCCCACGGGATGGACAGCATCGCCCGGTCCCACGCGGTGGTCGCGGTATCGCAGATCGCTATACGGTTGGCATCGGTGTTGAGCAACCGGGCCAACGATTCGTACACCGCCTCGACTCGAGTGTGTGCCTCGCGGTGGGCCTCGTAACCCCCGATTTCCTCCTCGCGCCGAAGGTGATTCACCATCGTGTCGGTCACAATCCGAGGCGCCAAAGCAGCGCCGGCATTGTTCAGATGAATGACTGACTCCGCACCAACTGTGTCGCGTCGGAGTTGATCTACATCGAGCCCCGCGATGGGGGTCCTATCGGTATCTACGGGCACCGGACGATCCCACCAGATGTCGTCGGTTCGCGTCACTAGGATTGCCGCGTGGCCGGGAAGATTCGTGACGAAGACGTTGCGACCGTTCGTGAACGGGCCCGAATTGATCAGATCGTCGGCGAGTTCGTGCAATTGAAGTCCGCAGGAGGGGGCAGTCTCAAGGGGCTTTGCCCCTTTCACGAGGAACGCTCGCCGTCGTTCCATGTGACACCGGCCAAGAGTCTTTACTACTGCTTTGGTTGTGGTGAGGGCGGCGACGTCATCGGATTTCTGCGCAA
>JBBRLC010000279.1:0-2968 GCA_038231595.1 Candidatus Nanopelagicales bacterium
GATCACACGCACCAAAAGTACGCGTGAGCGCTTCTCGTGAGAGCCGCCCAGTACGATCGACCCCTTCACCGAGACGAACGATCTCCATCCGACGATCGACGTCTTGCAAAGAACCTGAGACAGGATCCACCTCGGCGATCAACAGTCGAATTGAGTTGGTACCACAATCGATTGCAGCAACTCGCATGCTGCTCAACGGTGCTCCTCGTCAACGACGCGCATCACACACGGGCCACCAGCTCCCCAGTCGCTCAACATCGAAAGCGCCTCGTCGCCGAATGGATTGACACCCACACCTACCGCCAGCGAATGTCCAACTAACACGTGCAAGCACTTCACCCGGTTCGGCATTCCGCCAGCAGAAATACCGGTGATTTCAGGAACCGAATCAATCGCTTCGCGCCGTCGCAGGTAGTCCTCGTGAGCAGCCTCGTACGCTTGCGCCAACAACTCGTCCGAGCCGAGGCGGTCTTGCATTTCGCGCATTAGGCCGCCCGCCTCCAGGGTGCTCACGGCGGAGGTGGCGCGCGGGCAGGTCAAGTAGAAAACCGTGGGGAATGGAGTGCCATCGGGCAAACGAGGCGAAGTTTCAACGACGTCGGGGAGTCCACATGAACAACGATGCGCGACCGACACGACGCCGCGCGCAAGTCGACCAAGCTGCGCACTCACCAGCGCAATCTCCTCCGACGTCGGAACCACACGGGTAGCCGACGGTCCTTCGGTGGAGGAATCAGCGTTGGGGTCCGGCGGGGTCATAGCCAGCCACGCTACCGAGGCGCGTCAGGCCGTACCGAACTCACCTCGGGGGCCGTGGCGCTACCGTCCGCCGCCTGAACGCTCCCCCACAGGGTCGAGTACCACGGCTGTGTCGACACGGCGGAATTCTCGGCAACCGACTGGGATCCATGGGCCGGCGCGGCCTGCGGATCCAACACGACGTACCCGATCTCGCCGGGAAGCACGTAGTGGAGACGGTCGCGGACCAGTGCGGTGACGTACGCCGGATCCTTCAGCCTCGTCAACTCGTGCTGCAGGTCCGCGACTCGCGAGGTGCGGGCGGCGTTTTCGTCTTGCAACGCGCTGAGCTCTGCTCGCTGAGCAAACCAATCTCGAACCGGAAGTGCCAGCGTCACGACAATGACCCCGAGACTGATGAGCACGACAAAAGCACGACCAGTGAGCGCGGAGCTGCCCTTGCGTGAGGTGCGGATTTCAGTCTTGACGGATTGCGAATCCATATCGGAGTCAGCGGATCGTGCCTTGGCGCGGCGCGCTACCCGCGCGCGACGCGCTGCCGCGTCGCGACCAGGCCCGGGGGAAGGCGAGCGGGAAGTCACGAGCGACAGTGTTGCGGCTTACCCCGCAAATCTGGCGAAGGCGCTCCGACCCGCGTATCGAGCCGCATCGCCGAGTTCTTCTTCAATCCGGAGCAATTGGTTGTACTTGGCTACTCGCTCCGAGCGAGCAGGCGCCCCGGTCTTGATCTGGCCACAGTTCGTCGCAACGGCGAGATCGGCGATGGTGGTGTCTTCGGTCTCGCCGGAGCGATGACTCATCATCGAGGTGAAGCCGCTGCGAGTCGCGAGCCCCACAGCGTCCAACGTCTCGGTCAAAGTGCCAATTTGATTGACTTTCACTAAGAGCGAATTCGCCGCCCCTTCGGCGATACCCCGTGCGAGTCGCTCCGGGTTGGTCACGAAGAGGTCGTCGCCCACGAGTTGGACTTTGTCGCCAAGTTGTTCAGTGATGTGAACCCACCCCGACCAGTCGTCTTCGTTGAGTGGATCCTCGAGCGACACCAATGGGTAGGACGCCACGAGTTCCGCGTAGTACGCCGACATCTCCTCCGCCGTCTTCTTAGCTCCTTCAAACGCGTACATGCCATCGCTGAAGAACTCTGATGCGGCGACGTCGAGGGCAAGAGCAACGTCCGAGCCGAGCGCGAAACCCGCGGATTCGATGGCTGTGGCAATGAGGTCGAGCGCGGCCCGATTTGAGGAGAGGTTCGGTGCGAAACCGCCCTCGTCGCCTAGTCCGGTTGCATAGCCACCGGCCTTGAGGACTGCTTTCAGCGAGTGGTAAACCTCCGCACCCCAGCGGAGTGCCTCTGAAAATGTGGCCGCACCAATCGGGGCGATCATGAATTCTTGAATGTCGACATCGGTGTCCGCATGCGCGCCACCATTGAGGATGTTGAGCATGGGTACGGGCAAGAGATATGCGTTCGGTCCACCGACGTAACGAAAGAGCGGCAGGTCCGCGGATTCCGCGGCTGCACGCGCGGTGGCAAGCGAGACACCGAGAATCGCATTCGCACCGAGTCGAGACTTGTTGGGCGTGGCATCCAGATCGATCATCGTCTGATCAATGAGCCGCTGATCGGCGGCGTCCAGGCCATAGATAGCCGGCGAGATTTCTTCCTCCACTGCCGCCACGGCCCGAAGAACGCCCTTACCGCCGTAACGATGATCGCCGTCGCGGATCTCGGCGGCCTCAAAGGCGCCCGTCGACGCACCAGATGGCACGGCGGCCCGAGAAACGGTCCCATCATCTAGGGCTATCTCAACTTCAACGGTGGGATTGCCGCGCGAGTCGAGGATTTCGCGCGCAATGACAACTTCGATGCTGGACATGGGATCTCCGAGACACAAAACACGGCGGCCGATTTGAGTTCCCGACCCTACTCGGCGACTCGGAGCAACCGCGTGTGACGCCGTTCACCCGTTTGGCCTAGTCGATTGAAGAAGCGGCCCTGAAACCCCGACTCAGAGACTGCGCCCTAACACGCGCCAGACGGTTGGGCGGAGGACTCCGCTCTCAGAAGAGGTCAGGAGCCCCAATGTCGGACACCAACGGCGTGCCAGAAGACGGCGACGCGACGACTCCTCCACCCAGTGCCCCTTCGTGCAGTGGCAGCCCCCCCGCTGGCCAGCCCGTACTTGGCCAGCCCGTCGTTGGTCCCACC
>JBBRLC010000280.1:0-2966 GCA_038231595.1 Candidatus Nanopelagicales bacterium
GATTGGACGCCTGGTTTCGATTCGAAATGGTCAACCGAACGCACAGGGTTCGTTCGGTGAAGGCGTCAATATTGAGGTGAACCTCCCGCGCAAATTGGTGCAGCGGGCGACCATCTCACGATGCGCCTAGAACGCGGAGGCGGGCAATCCCAAAAGCGCCCGCAGGTGGCGCACAGGAGGCGAACCGTGCGCCAACATCGCGTCGTGGAGTTCTCGATCGCTCCACGGCGGATTCAGTATTCGCAAGTCCGCAGCGATTTCACGCACGCCGAGATAGCCGACGTAGTAGGTCGATAGTTGTGTTGATGTGAGCAGCGCTCGACGCCACTTTCCCGCTGCTTCGCCCTCTTCTTGATGACCTCGACGAACCATCAAATCCATGCCTTCTGCTTCGGTCATGTCATGGCAGTGGACGCGTACGTCAAGGATGGTGTTGATGATCATGCGCAGCTGCATCTTGAGTTGATGCATCCGCAGTGCGAGGTTGTCGGCACCTAGATAGCCGCGGGCAACCATCAGCTCCTCGGCGTACACCGCCCATCCTTCAACAAACGGTCCGCTCCAAAAGGCGTCTCGCACGCGAGTAGGCGCGCTCATCCGACGGGAGTGCGCGAGTTGGAGTACGTGGCCGGGCATCGCCTCGTGAACGGTGAGATTGTGCAGTAAATGGCCGTTGTATTCGCGGTAAAAGGACTCCACCCGATCGGCTGACCAATCCGCCGGTGTGGGCGATACGGCAAAGAATGTTGGCAACGAGGCAGTCTCAAGAGGACCAGGCGGATCACAGTATGCGACCGCCACCCCGCGATGAATCTCGGGCATTACGATGATCGATACGGGATCGTCAAACACAGTGACGAGGTCGCGCTCTCTCACGAACTCCGTTGTCGACCTCATCGCATCCGCACAGAGTGCCAAGACGGTTTCATCGGTGACCGGAGCAGCGAGCGCGAGCGCGAGCAGAGTACGACCGACGAGATCGTCCGCGTCATCTGCCTCTCCGGTGAGTTCCTTTGCGGTCGCGAGCAGTTCGGCTTCCACCCGTTCCAGGTCTAACTCTGCGCGTGTCAGCAGTTCGTCCGGGGAGACGGTCGAACCCATCGTCATCCACAGCTTGGCTGCGTACAGTTCCGCACCGAGTCGCGGATTCCCTTCTGCGGACTCAAGTTTCTCCTCCAACCAACACCGATGCACTTCGAGTGCCTGCACCGCTGACAGACGTGCGATCTCGAAAGCGGGGTCGAGGTTCACGACTGTCTCAGCAAGGGCTGGAACTTCATCGGTCAACAGATGGATGGTTCCCCCGAATTGACCGATCGCCGTTTCGACATACACGCGCGGCATCTCGTCAAGGGAATCTCGGGAATCTTGAAGCGCTTGGGGTATCTGATCGAGTCGCGCACCTAGTGATCCCAAACGCACGTCGAGCGGCGCGTGATCGCGGGAAGTCAATTGATAGATCGCCGTACCGGGATTAGCGACCAGCGGGTTCCAGGCGAATTCACGCAGTCGATCGAGTTGAAATTGTCCAGACAAGAGACCGTCGCGCAAGATTTCCAGATCGGCGTCATTGTCAGTCGACAGCGCGGTGTCATCAATGGCGTCCAACTCGGTCAGCGCCGCTGCGATCGCCTGAGATTGCTTGGCTCGACCCGTTTCGCTGGAATCACTGAGCCGGTGCTCGAAGCGATGATCACCCAGCGAACTCGCCCACTCCGGTTCGAGTTCAAGCAGCGCGTGAAGGACTCTTTCTGCCAGTGCTACGAATCGGGCATCCTCATCCACTTCTGGAAAATCCATGCGTGGACGCTATCGATATTCGTGCGCCTACTCCACCGCACCCACTCCACTGCGGCGTGAGCCCCTGGGACCCAACTGCGCTGACACCTACTCTGCCGCCCGAACGCGATCAGCAAAACGATGGACCGACGAACGTAGTGCCATCTCGGCGTCCACTCCTTCTTGACGTGCTTTCTCGACGAGGATCAAGAACAGATCGCCCCACGCATCGATGTCTCCGCGAGGCACGACCACTGGACCCAGAGAATTGGTCGGCGGAAGCAGGGGCTCGACATCGACTCCCCCGCGCTCGCTGCGATCCAAGACCTTGGCAGCCAATGCGAGTGACGGCATGGTCATCGGGACGCCGTCTATCGCCGACGTACGCGACTTTTCTTCTTTCTTCAGCACTGCCCAGTTCGCCTCGACATCTCGCGCACCGCCGACATTGACGTCGGCGAAGACGTGTGGATGACGCCGGATGAGTTTGTCGGTGATACCGATGGCCACGTCGTCGATGGTGAACGGCGACGTCGCATCTTCTTCTGCAACACGAGCGTGAAAGACAACCTGCAGCAACAGATCACCTAGTTCTTCGCGCAGGGCCAGTTGGTCGCCGCTTTCGATCGCGTCGATCGTCTCGTACGTTTCTTCGAGTAAGTACGTCACAAGTGACGCGTGAGTTTGTTCAGCGTCCCAAGGACATCCCCCGGGCGACCGAAGCCGATCCATAACGGCCACGAGTTCGCGAAGCGCGTCTGGCGAACCGACCACTTCCGCGTCATGCGTCGACACGGAGGTGGGCTGGGTCATGGAGCTACCGGCGCCGGGAAGCCCGTTGGAGGCGCCGTCACGGCGGGCGCAACCACCGTCGAGAGGTTGTTCCGAACAGGTCCCAGGGTGAGTTGTTTCGCGTCCCACGTTCCGTAGCGCGGACTGATGCGAATATCGAGCTCCTTGGATAGGGCCCCCAGATAGAGCCCCACGGCATCCACTTGTGCCTGGCCAGTTTGGCCTGGCGCCAAGGATTGCGCGAGCGCCTGCTCGATCAATACGTCACGAGCGAACGAAGAGATCGCTGACGGCGGTACGCCACGCTGCGACGCGAGTCCAGCTTTCAACGCATCAGCCCCGCTTTGCTGTTCAGCTGTTGCGATCTCGCGATCTACGTCGCCAGCCGTCACCAC